>JBDUXZ010000036.1 GCA_039944855.1 Rhodothermales bacterium
CGTCCTGCGTCAGCTTCTGCCGCTTCCGCTCCTGGCGCACGGCGTCGGCCAGCGATTCCTCCGTGTAGTGGTCCATCCGTTCCCTGGGTCGTGTCGATTTCTGTGGGGCGGTCTCCGTCACAGAGAAGGTAGAAAAAAAACTCTACAGAGTCAAGGAATACACTTGACAAGTAAAGGAAATTACTTTACATTTAGAGCAGTTCAGGCAACCACTCACCAGCCCCCACGGAGGCCCCATGTCGATCAGCAAACAACTCACCGCCACCGCTGCTATCTGGACGAAGTTCGCCCGCACGCGCGGTGCCCGGTTCCAGATCGAGCGGAAGGCCGACGACGCGCTCAAGTTTTGCGTAGACGCCGGCACCCGGTCGTTCGCCGTCCCCTCGAAGCTCGAAGGCACCTCGCAGTTTCAAGAGAACATCGCCCGCGCCCTCCCCCACCTCGACCGCTTCAGCCGGAAGCTCTCGGCCGAGATCACAGAGGACGGCCGCATCGCACTCAGCTTCGGGATCCACCCGCTCGGGTACGTCCGCAGGAAGCACGAGTGCTGGGTTCGCCCCCTCGTCGAGAACGGGTACGTCCTCTTCTACCTCCACCAAGTCACGGGCGGGACCGAGGGCAAGCCGACGCGCGGCGTCAACGTCTGCATCTACAACCTCCGGGAGGCCATCCAGCAGTACGCGGCCCGCATGGAGGCGGAGGCGTTCCTCGAACTCATTTCTTAAAACGGGTGGGGCGGCGGTGTTGGAGCACCGCCGCCCCGACGGGATCAGCTACGATCCGAGATCGCAGCCGTCCCCCGACCCCCTACCTCAACCGTCTAAAGCATCGCTAGGAGGTCCAATCATGGCAACGCCCCAGCAGCAACGGAGTGCCCGAGCCGAGGCGGAGGAAGGATACCGCTGGCAGCTCTTCCACCACGTCCCCCTCTACACGACGCGGCTCGTGCGTGAGGGCGAGTTCACCTTCCCCAACCGCGAGCAGGTCACGACACCGGCAGACGTGGCGGCCGTGCTCCGCGAATATTTCCGCGACCGGGACCGCGAGGAGTTCCTCGTCTGCCTGCTCGACACGGCGAACACCCTCATCGGCCTGCACGTCGCCTCCGTCGGGGGCCTCTCCGCTTCCATCGTCGAGCCCCGCCAGGTGTTCAAAACCGCGATCCTCGCCAACGCCGCCGCCATCATCGTCGCGCACCAGCACCCCAGCGGCAACCCCGAGCCGAGCCGGGAGGACGTGAAGGTGACGAAGCAGCTCGTCGAGGCCGGGAAGCTCATGGGCATCCCCATCCACGACCACATCATCTGCCACGACTGCGGGTTCACGAGCCTCGCCGAGCGCGGACTGCTCTGAGGAAAGCCGCGCCCCGGACGCCGGTACCGGCGTCCGGGGCACTCTCCGTTGCGTATCTGCAGGAGGCTACTTACCTTTGCTGTCGGAACGTCTAGCTGTTTTGCTGGCATTACGTCATGACGGTGGCGATTCCGAACTCGAAAATCTCCCCTACTGAGGACGTATGAAGGTCCTGGCAGTTTCGAACCAGAAAGGTGGCACGGCGAAGACGACCACGACCGTGTGCCTCGCGGCAGCGCTCAGCGAGCGCGGTAGGCGCGTGCTCGTCGTGGATCTCGACGCCCAGGCCAACGCTACGCGGTGGCTCGGGGCCGACACGGACGCGGGCGACGTGCTCGACGTGCTGACGGGCGAGGCCACCCTCTCCGACGTCGTCCGGTCCGTAGCGGACGGGATCGACCTCGTCCCCTCGTCCGCTTACATGGTGGGGGCCGAGAAGGCGTTGGCTGCCGACCCCGCCCCACAGTTCATCCTGAAGGGGGCGCTGGAGAAGCTGACGAACGGTGCGGGCTCGGCCTACGACTTCTGCCTGATCGACTGCCCCGGGGCGCTCGGCACCGTCACGGTGAACGCGCTGACGGCAGCAGGCGGCGTGCTCATCCCCGTACCGGCCCAGACGCTCTCGCTGGAGGGGTTGGCGCAACTCGTCCAGACCGTCCGGACGGTCCGTGAGCGATTGAATCCGGAACTGGAAATTGCTGGTATACTGGCTTGCCGGGTAGACGGTAGAACGCGGCTCGCTGGGGAGGTCATCGACGCGCTGGAGGCGCAGTTCCCAGAGCAGGTGCTCAGAACCCACATCCGCGAGAACGTGCGCGTGGCCGAGGCCCCCAGCTTCAAGCAGCCCATCACGAGCTACGACTCGGGGAGTAGGGGGGCGGAGGATTTTCGCCGGCTCGCAGATGAGATCATCGAGCGTACTACTTGAACAAGAAAACGGGGCAACACACCCGAGAGACAATGGCTAAGAAGCGCATCGGAGACAACCCCCTCGACAGCATCATTCCCGAGCAGGTAGAGACGGGACAGAAGGAGTCTGGCAAGCCAGAAAAACGTAAAGACAGCAAAACGGCAAACGGTCAAGGAGGCTTGCCGTCAACTGAGGCGTCCCCGACCGAGAAGGTGAAAGCGACGTACTATCTCGAAGCGGACGTGGAGGCCTCATTAGAGCGCGCGTGGCTGGAGCTCCGCCGCCTCAAGGGGAGGAAGGTGTCGAAGTCGGAGATCATCGAAGCCGCCGTGCGGCAGGTGGTGCAGGACCTCGACCAGGGCGGCACCAAGAGCCGAATCGCTCAGGCATTGGAGAGTTAAAACCCACCGCGTAGGCCAAGACGGCTACATTCCGTATGACGAACCTTCCGTTAGAGGCCAGGTCCCCCGCTATGAGTAACCTCGTTCTGAACATACCCGAAGACGTCGTATCCGCCCTCCGGCTCCCGCCGGCGCAGGTCGAGCGGGAGCTCCGCACGGAGCTGGCCCTCGCGCTCTACGCCCGTCAGATCCTCCCCCTCGGGAAGGCCCGCCGGCTCGCGGCGATGACCAGGCGGGACTTCGAGGAGCTCCTCGGCGAACGCCAGGTGCCGCGGGCGTACACCGAGGACGACCTCGACGAGGACCTCGCATACGGTCTTGGTAAATCAGGGACCGGGCGGGGTGATGGAGAAGGGGGAGCCTGATCTATGCCGAGCTCGGATGCCGGAGCCCTCGATGCCCCCACCCATAGCCCCGTCGTCAGCGACACCTCTCCGCTCGTCCATCTCTCTCGGGTCGGGCTCTTCTCCCTCTTAGAGACGTTCTACGGCCGGCTCTTAATCCCGCCCGCTGTCTGGCGTGAGGCCGTGGAGGAGGGGAGAGGGCGCGTCGGAGAAGCCGAAGTAAGGGCGGCTGCGGGATGGATCGACATCCGCACCCCGACCGACACCCCGTTCCTTCGTCTCCTCAAGCAGGAGCTCGACGATGGGGAAGCCGAAGGGATCGCGCTCGCCTCGGAGGTCGGAGCTGACCTGATCGTAGTGGATGAGGCCCCTGCTCGGAAGAGTGCTCGGGCGGCAGGGCTCCGCGTCACGGGCACGCTCGGCATCCTCATCCGAGCTAAGAGTGAAGGGTACCTCGACGCGCTTCGGCCGGTGCTCGACCGGCTCCGCCTGGAGTCGTTCAGGATCAGCGATGTGTTGTATATACGGGTCCTCAAAGGGGTAGGGGAAGAGCCATAAGCGGCACACGCACACACCGGGCGAAAGCGGATACTTCATTCACATTCCAGAGGTGGAAGCGGATCAGTCGTGCCGCCATTATGCAACCGAGCTTCCCATCCCGTCTACAGAACGATCCAACGAAACAGGGCCAGTAGCTGAAAGCGAACTAGGAGGGGACGAGTTATCCACATGCCTTGATGGGGACGGGGTCACTTAATATTTTCGCATTCGCGTCGGCCTCACTAACATTGATCCCACGAAGCTGTCATGACGATTGGTTATCTCGAACCCCCTCCCGAGCTGCGGGAACTGGCATCGTTCCTCTCCGAATCCGGGGTCGTGGAGATCGCGCAGGAGGCCGTAGAAGTGGCTGCGTACGCCTACGGCTTGGAGGGCAACCGCGACATGGGCATCTTCGGCACCATGCAATACTCCGCCCTCGTCAACCGGTTGTGCAACGCAATCCGGGAGGGCCGGCTCGACATGGTGATCGTGCCGACGAGCATCAAGCACGCCTTCAAGCGGGACCGGTTTGTCCTCCGTTTCCACCGGGCGAGAGCGCAGACGCTCATCCCCCTCCACGGGGAGAAGGCACGGGAACACGCCCGTACGGTAATGAGCATCGGCCCCCGGCTCTTCGACGACGAACCCCCGATGGGGAAAGACCTCGTCGTGTCTATCGTATCGACTCCGGAGCACAGCCTACAACGGATGGCGGTAGGCGAGATCGTCCAAGCGGCGGGGAAGGACGAGTGGGGCTACGTGTACGAGCCCGTCGAGATCTACTCCGCGCTCGGGGGAGCGTACGGGGACGGGACGTCGCTCCCGCCTGACGAGGACGTTCCTACGCCGGACGTCACGCTCCGCCGGTCCGGCACCGACGGCAAGACGGGGACCGCCGATGCTTGAGGGGACCGGGGACTCGCCCCAGTTCGCGCTCGACCACCTCGACCCGGAACGGATCCGCAGGGCGCGGGAGCGTCAGGGCCTCACGGGGAAAGCGCTTGCCGAGAAGGTGGGGGTCACGCCCAGCGCCGTCTCACAGTTCGAAGCCGGAGTCGTGCGGCCCGATCTCGACACGCTCGTCCGGCTCGCCCTCGCGCTAGGCGTGCCTACCCTGTACTTCGCTCGTCGTGAGCGCGGGCTCGGACGCTACGCGATCTCGTTCGACGCCTGCCACTTCCGCGCGAGGCGGAGCGTGTCGCAGCGGACGCGCCGCGCGAGCCTCCGCATGGGGGAGGACGTGCTCGACCTCGTCAACGTCCTAGAAGTGGAGGGGGTCGCTTTCCCCGAAGAGCGAGTCTCGTCGTTCGTCGCGGAGCGGGCGCCCGTACGCGAGGGGGACTTCGCCGCCGTCGAGGAGGCGGCCTCGGCCCTCCGGAAGCACTGGGGACTCGGGTTCGGCCCAATCCCAAACGTCGTCCGTCTCTTAGAGAGCAAGGGGGTCCTCGTCGTTCCGCTCTCGTCGGCGCACGAGGACGTCGACGCCTACAGCACGTGGGCGACGGGGCGGCCGTGCGTGATGCTCGCCCTAAGCAAGAGCGCGAGCAGGGCCCGGTTCGACGCGGGCCACGAGCTCGGCCACCTCGTGCTCCACGACGACACCCACCCGCCGGGGTTGAAGGCGACGGAGGACCAAGCGAACCGGTTCGCGGGGGCGTTCCTCGCTCCGCAGGAGGCGTTCTATGCCGAGTGCCCGCGGCAGTGGAGCCTCGCGGCGTTCCTCCGCTTGAAGAAGCGGTGGCGGATGTCGGTGGCCGCGCTCGTGCGCCGGGCGTTCGACCTCGGCCGGCTCTCGCAGTCGAGCTACCGCCGGGCGTTCCAGCAGCTCTCCGCGATGGGGTACCGGAAAGGGGAGCCGGGGGAGTGGGAGCACGAGCGGCCGCAGATGCTCACGCAGGCGCTCACCCTCCTCGAGGGCGAAGTCGACCTCCGGACGCTGTCGCGAGCGCTCTCGCTCAACCCGTCGTCGCTGAGAGACACCCTGAGAGCGAGCGTGGCCCCGGAGTTGATCGAACGGCTCTCCCCGGCCCCTGACGAGGCCCGCCCCCCGATTCAACTCGTCGAACTGCGCAAGAGGGGGTAGAGACGCCGTCCAGGAGTAACTCGGCTAGACCAGTATTCGTGTTGCGGTCTACTGCGTGCGGGAGGAACGGGGGCCTGTGTCCAAACGGCCTGACGCTGGACTGTCAGCGGCGTCACCGATCATGTTGCATGCGACTGAATTCTTATCGAAGCGAAACCACGGATGAACCTGATCGCGGACACGAAATCGAAGCTCTACCTGCCGCCGCTGGCGTGGTGGGCACGTGAGGTGGCGGCCCTCGCCTTTTGGGCGTACGTCGGGTTGAAGGCGTTCGTCTTCGACGTGGACCTCACCATCGCGCAAGCGGTAGGCCCGGCGGCGGAGTCCGCGTTGCGGTTCCGCGGCCTCGTCCTCCTCGTCGTGATCGCGCTCGCCTGGCTCGTCCTGGGCAGCCGGCGGTTCTGGGTGTTCGTGGGGTACGTCGTCACGTACCCCTTCGTCGTCGTGCTGTGGAAGGTGCCGAAGCTCGTCTTCAGGAACTGGGCGCTCGCCGTGGCCTTCATCCCCGCGATCCACTCCGTCGCGAGGACGTTCCGCCGGAGCTTCATCCTATCCGTCGGCGTCATCCTCGCGGCCACGTGCATCCAGCTATCGGAGACGCGCGCAGTCTTGATCGGCGCGATGATGTACCTCGGGGGCTACTTGGTCTTTCACTACGCCCGGCGGTTTCAGAGCGCGTTCCAGCGTTCTACAGTGTTCGCAACCGCCGTCGGCGGCGTGCAGGCGTTCCACGAGCACATCATGCACAACGGACTCGCCGATTACAACAGGTCCACCGATGCCCAGCGGCACGAGCCGCTGGTGCGGGTACAGACGGGGTACCTCACGCTGAGCGCCTTACGCATCGCCGCAGAGAAGCTTCGGGAGGTGAGCGCGAGCAGGAAGGTGGACCTCTACCTCACCGCCTCGCTCGTGTTCACCGTGGCCCTCACGGCGGTCGTGTTCGGGCTGCTCTACCAGGGGCTCTTCGCCTTAGACCCGCTGAGCTTCTCGGTCGTGGGGGAGCTCGGCTTCTGGAAGGCGCTCGCCTACAGCTTCAGCACGCTGATGACGGCCGATCTCGCGGCGGTGGTACCGGCGAGCACGGCGGCTCAGGTCCTCGCCAACGCCGAGCTGCTCTGCTCGCTCCTCTTGTTCCTCCTCTTCGTCTTCGTCCTGCTCACGAGCACACGGGAGCGGTACCGAGAAGACCTCGACCTCATGGTCGGCGAGCTCCGCGCGGCGTCCGATCTCGCGGCCGAGACGTTCGAACGGGACTTCGAGATGAAGCTACAGGCAGCGGAGGCGCTCCTCATCGAGGCCCAGCCTGCGATCATGAAGGCGATCGCGAAGTACGACTCCCATGCGGCCCATCTGCGAGAGCACTTCCCGGAGGGGGAGGATTGAGGAGGTGCAGCGCGCGAGTCCGGAGGGCCGAAGTCTTCGGCGATAGAAGGTGTGGGCAGAGAGGGGAGTTGCTATGCCGTTCGTGTACTTCTCGTACGGCGGTACCGCTCGACCTCTTCTCGGACCCCTTTGTCTTGGATCCCTCTTCCCACCGCTCTGCTGAGAAGCTCCCACGCTCTCTTCCACTGGCCCCGCTCTGCCCACGAACGCCCAGCGTCAACGAGGTACGCCGGCGCTGGCAGGAGTCGGTGCATTGCGACGGCGGTCTGCTCTATCTCCTCGGCGAGGTGAATCTTCCGACGTCCTGTCACAGCCTCACCGGTGTCGCGCCGTCCCTTCTCATCCGCGATCTCCCGGATCAGCAGGTCCCTCCGCTGGCGGAGAAGGAGGAGGCTTCTGGGGAATTCGTCGAGCTGCGTGTTCGACTCGATGAGTGCAGCGCTTGCTCCGCCGCGAGCGTTGGCTACGCGTACGGACAGGCTCCCAATCCAGTCCGGCCTTGCGCATACGGATTCTGTATTCCGATCCTGCTCCTCTTCCAGCAGCTCTTCGGCCTCTTCGATGCGGGGTGGGGACTCCCGCAACAGGGAGTAGACGTAGTCGCCTAACGCCATCTCCCGCTCCCCGACGGTGGATGCGGCTTCCAGGGCGGCCCCGAACTGCCGACGCGCCTGGGTGCCCCTGCCATCAGTGAGGGACTGGTGGGCTTCCATGATGCTCTTATGCGACGGCTTTACCACCTCCTGTGCTTCGAGCTGAGCGATCTGCTCTGGCGTCGTGACATCGCGCCGCTCGATGGCCCCGATAGGGCCGCCCGGAGGCTGGAGCGCGCGTACGCGGGCGTGGATGTCCTCAGCCGCGTCGAACTCCTCAACGAAGGTGAGGAAGTTGACCGTTTCCACTAACGCTTCCAGGAGCCCTCCAAGATATTCGTCACCGAGGCCGGCGAGGTCATCGGCGGCCTGTCCCAACCGCCTTCGGGTTTCGTCCACGAGCCGTTCGCGGTCGAGTCCGGGCGTTTCCAGGCGCTCCTCTGTGACGCGACGGAGCAGGTAGAACGTCTTCTGCCCGACGAGGAGTCCTTTCCGAGGTAGCAGCGGGTCAGACTCGCTCCCCTCTGCCTCGTCGAGAGCATTGAGGAGCTCGGCGGCCTCAATCGCACGTTCCGGTGTGACGGCGTTGATAAGGGCGTCAACGCGGAGGGCTAGGAGGTTCACGCCACCCTCCTCCGACGTCGTGCACCGGAGCACGGCTTCTGGATCGAGCCGACCATCGTCTCCCATCGCTTCGACCACGACGTCGAGGAAGGGGCGCTCCGAGTCTTTCTTTGGTAGCCTCGGAACGAGTTCGCGAAGCAGCTCCGGTGCTCCTGCGTCGGCGGCAAGAAGGACGACGGGCTTCACCGCCTCATCGACGATCGAGCCCCCTACCCGGAGAGCGGCGATGACATCCCGCTGGGCGGGGATATCGCCGAGGAGGACGGCGGCTTGTCCCTTTATGGCGAGGGCCGTCTGCCGTAATCCGACGAACGCCCCTTCGCTCTGGGGGTCTGTTTCGCGGTGGGCGTCGAGCTCGTCGAGGATCGATTCCGTTTCCTGTACCGCGCTTCGGAGTTCGAGTGCGTTCAGCGCGTCAACGGCCGTGGTGAGCCGCTGGCGGACGGCTCGTACTCGGTCTTCGTACCGGGTGGCAACGTCCCGGCCGACGTTGTGGATGGCGTCGAGCAGTATCTGAGTTTGTCCCTCGCCATGGGCTTGGAGAGTCTCCGTCTGACGTTGAGCGACTACCTCTGATTGTCGTTGTCGCCGCTCCGACTGCGCCTCGTGAAACGCGAGGCCGCTGGGACCCTCCGCTGCAGCCCTACGGAACGTGGCAACGTACGTCGTCGCCAATTCGTGAGCCGCGTCCAGTCGTGTCTCTCCGATGCCCAGCGACGTGCCCGCGATGTCAGCCCATCTCGCAGCCGTTTTTTGGAGATCGACCTCGTGCCCGTTCCAAACCATGTACGCCAATACCCAGGGAGCCTCGGTCGCGTTAAGCGTGCTTACGGCGAGGTCGATATCGACTCGGGGCCAGCGCGCCATCCGCTGCTTCACCGCGTCCTCGGCCTGAACCATGGCCTTCCGCACCGGATCTCCGAGCGCGCTCCTCGCTGCCTTGAACGCCTCGATTGCAGGGGGAGCCATCTCCAGGGCGGTCTGGGCAATAGCTACGACCGTAGTTGGATCTATCATTGAGGAGACGTGGGGGTTTGGCTGGCAGGATCACTGTTAGAGAGATGACGCAGGGGGACGGTGAGAGAGAGCCTGCGCGGGTAATTCTCAACGATCGTCTTCCGTCGCCAGCATTTCGTGCGGCGTGACGGCATAAACGCAAGCAGGCCGACCCTGGGGAGCCGGCCTGCTTGAGCTGGACGAGTAGGCTATTTACTCTTGCACTCGTTGCATTGCTCTTTGTTGGGCTTCGTGTTCGTCTTCTCCCACCCGGCACTGGGATAGTGGTTACGAGAGCACGACGTCTCCCAATGATAGGTGTCGCCGTTCGTTTTGTGGTAGTAAGGGGCTTTTGGCTGAGACATGATTACCTCTTTAAAGATGAAAGGAATAGGGAGTGCTGACGGCCTCCATGGGCTGTTGTAAGAAGCAGAGCGAGAAGAGGTCCCACGATTAGGGCATCTTCCTCACGCCGCCGTCGGGGGCGACGTAGCGGTAGAGCGTCGCCGGGGCGACCCCCACCGCGTCGCACACCTCCTGCACGGAAACGTCGGGGTCCCGCATCAGCTTCGAGGCCAGCTCCACCTTCCGCGCGTCCATCTTCGGCGGGCGGCCACCCTTCCGGCCCCGAGCGCGGGCGCTCGCGAGACCGGCCATCGTCCGCTCGCGGATGAGCTCGCGCTCGAACTCGGCGAGGGAGGCGAAGACGTGGAAGACGAGCTTGCCCGAGGGGGAGGTCGTGTCGATCCCCTCTTGGAGCGAGCGGAAGCCCACGCCGCGTTCCCTCAGCGTCTCCACGCGCTCGACGAGGTCTTTGAGCGAGCGGCCGAACCGGTCGAGCCGCCAGACAACGAGAGCGTCACCCGCGCGGGCGAAGTCGAGCGCCTCGCGGAGCCCTGGGCGGTCGGCCTTCGCGCCGGAGGCTTCGTCGGTGAAGAGGCGCTCGCAACCGGCAGCTTCGAGGGCATCCGTCTGGAGGTCGAGGCGCTGGTCGGCCGTGGAGACGCGGGCGTAGCCGATGAGCATGGGGCGGGGGAGGGGCGCGTTCTCAAAAGATGGTCGCGGCGAAGT
The DNA here is from genome assembly GCA_039944855.1 of Rhodothermales bacterium. Classification (NCBI taxonomy): domain Bacteria; kingdom Pseudomonadati; phylum Rhodothermota; class Rhodothermia; order Rhodothermales; species Rhodothermales bacterium. The sequence continues at coordinate 10,305 of JBDUXZ010000036.1, forward strand.
TACGACACGTTGATTTAGAGAAGGGAAACGAGAAAGACAAAATAGAGCTGTGACTCGATCTCTCGTTTGACGCCGTCTCTTACCAAAAACCCTCGTTTGTGAGAGGTGAACCGCCCCGGGATTGCCGGAGACTCCAGACTTTGAGAACTTGGAGTCATGAGCACATCCAACAGGTACTCCCCCGAGGTCCGAGAGCGGGCCGTCCGCCTCGTGTTCGATCACGAGCACGACCACCCCTCCCAGTGGGCCACCATCCGCTCGGTCGCCGAGAAGATCGGCTGCACGGCCGAGACGCTCCGCAGCTGGGTCCGACAAGCCGAGCGTGATAGCGGGCGCCGAGCTGGTCTCTCCACCGACGAGCGCGCACGCCTCAAAGAGCTCGAGCGCGAGAACCGCGAGCTCCGCCGGGCCAACGAGATCCTCCGCAAGGCCTCGGCCTATTTCGCCCAGGCGGAGCTCGACCGCCGACCCAGACGATGACGGCCTTCATCGACGAGTACCGCGAGGCCTACGGAGTCGAGCCGATCTGCGCGGTACTGCCGATCGCTCCGTCGACCTACTACGCCTACAAAGCCCGGGAGGCCGATCCCGCCCTGCGCTCGGCCCGCGCTCAGAGCGACGAGCGACTCCGGGTCGAGATCCAGCGGGTGTGGGACGAGAACCGCCACGTGTATGGGGCCAAGAAGGTCTGGCGGCAACTGGGTCGCGAGGGGGTCACCGTGGCCCGGTGCACGGTCGCCCGGCTGATGCGCGAGATGGGGCTTCGCGGAGCCGTCCGGGGACGACGCGTCCGGACGACGGTGCCCGCCGACCTCGCCGAGCGCCCGCTCGACCTGGTGGAGCGGGACTTCACCGCCGAGCGGCCCAATCAGCTTTGGGTCTCGGACCTCACCTACGTCGCGACGTGGCGCGGCTTCGTCTACGTCGCCTTCGTGATCGACGTCTTCTCCCGCCGGATCGTCGGCTGGCGCGTGTCGAACTCGCTCAAGAGCGAGCTCGCGCTCGACGCGCTCGAACAGGCGATCTGGGAGCGAGAGGCGACGACGGGGGCCCGGCTGGTGCACCATAGCGACCGCGGCGGGCAATACCTCTCTATCCGGTACACCGAGCGCCTCGCGGAGGCGGGCATCGAGCCGTCGGTGGGCAGCAGGGGAGATTCCTACGATAATGCCCTGGCGGAGTCGGTGATCGGGCTCTTCAAGACCGAGGTGATCCGGCAGCGGGGCCCCTGGCGCTCCTTGGAGGACGTGGAGTTCGCCGTCCTCGAATGGGTGTGGTGGTTCAACCACCGCCGCCTCCTCGAACCGCTCGGCTATCTTCCCCCAGCCGAGTACGAGGAGGCTTTCTACAGCCGCCGAGAGGCACAAGCCCTCGACGCGATACTCAACTAACCACGTCTCCGAGAAAGCCGGGGCGGTTCAAGGTGCGGACGAGGCCTCTGCTGAGGTCATCGGCGAGACCGATCTCGCTATTGGAGATTTTGTTGCACCGATCTGCCCAGCACCCTAACTGGGTACCCGGCTGGTCCGGTGTAGGTCAAAGTCCGCTAGCAACTCACGAACACCTTCGAGAGTGAGTCTAGGACTATACTCCATGAACAAGGAGATGAGTCCCGCGATATGAGGGGCCGCATAGCTAGAACCCGAAACCACTTCACAGCATCCTTCCAGCCCCTGCACCATGATGTTTTCACCTCTAGCGAGACATTCTATTGCTTCCCCCTCTCTATACGTGTAGTCAAAAGCCCCCGCGAACTTCCCGGCAGCTACGCTAATGACGTTGTCGAAAAGAGCTGGGTAACTCCAGGTGCTCGTGTTATGAGACGCAGCTACAAGCACCGTCCCGTTTCGCCGAGCTGCCTCGCATGCCGCGTATAGAGGAAAAAGGGCATCACGCTGGAGCGTACCGAAGCTCATGTTGATAAGATGAAGGTTCTGCTCTATACCCCAGCGGATCCCTGCCTGGATAATGTTTAACGAGGTTTCTAAATTATAATTGAATACGCGAATCGGATAAACGATAGACTCCGGTGCTAAATGACATATGATGTTTGTGCACGCAGTACCATGACCTATACGGTCTTGAGTATCACTTGATCTCGCAAGCTTTAACCCGTCAGAGGGATCTACTAGACAGATGCCCTCCTGAACGGAAGGCACCCTTTGGCTGTAATCCCAACCACTATCAACGATGCCGATTCGGACGCCGCGTCCTGTTCGGAAACCAAGCCGTCGTTGTATTCGCTGAGGGAGTTCGGCGTGCGAGAATGAACCTTCACTGACTCCGACGAGAGGCTGAGAATTGTGTGGTGAAGGGGCCTTGCTCATTATTTGACCCGATCTATGATGTGGCGCCATACGTGCTCAATGATCCGGCCTGATCTAGTCACTATCTCGCCCCGTACACTATATCCTGATTTGAATTTTTCCCGGCCGATACGTTCCTCCTCCGTTTTAAGGAGAGCAACAGTCACTCGGTAATGACCTGCCGGGTCGCTACTGAATTCAGAGTTCACGGGCTCTGAAGCGACGGATATAACATGGCCTTCAAGAATCTCTCGACTGGAACTCTGGAGAGCTGGCACCTCAATTCTCGCGATATCACCGACATTCACTTCGCGCACATCTCGCTCCTGAACGTACAAATCCGTGCTCCATGCAGCAGGTTCGGCAACCTCAAGTAGTAGGTCCCCTTTGTTCACAGCTGCTCCTACCAATAGCTCTATACGATCAGTAAGGACGATGCCCGAGAACGGAGCTCGCAGCAGGAGGCGGCTGAGCTGTTCCTCAGCAACTCCAATTTGGTTATCGATCAGTTCAATCTCATTCTCTAGACGTAAAACTCCAATCTTATCAAGGGTGCTTAGTTCTTCCGCTGCTTCAGCTTGAACGATCTTAGCTTCGGCTGTTTTTACTTCGGCAATCGCTCGGTCAATGACGATGTGCGTACCCGCTCGGTGGTTGAGTACAATCGAATCGACGTTAACATGTGTACCAAACCCGAACTCAGCTAGCCGTTCACGGAGGTCAGCTTGTGCTTTTATGAGTCGGGAACTTGCTTCTGATTTGGCGGCCGCTTGCTGTCTCTGAGCGGGAGGAATCGTTGAGCGAGCGCCTTCATAGTCAAAACGACGAGCGATACGGTTCGAGCGGAGTTGGATAAGAAGACTGCGGAGTGTAAGGTCATCGAGGCGTACTAGAGGCTGCCCTTTCTGCACTGTGTCTCCTGAAGAGACGAATACCTCAGCTACAAGACCAGACTCTACACTGCGGACAGGCCAGACTCTAGCAGGCTCGAGCACGCCCACTCCTTTTACAGTGGTGTCGACCTCAACGACTGAGGCGATAATAATGAACCCTACTGTGCAGGCTGCGAGGAGCACAAGCGTCATGCTTACTGCGTGGTGAACCAAACGTGCTCCTGTCCCCTCCGCGTCGGGAAGGTCAGGAAGCTGAAAGCTTAAGCTGGCAGGCTTTCTTGATCGCTGATGCACCACTGGGCGATCATACCTGCTACGTTTTTTTCTAGTGTCTCTCACATTTCGTCCAGTTGACTTACAACGTTTTGAGTTTCGAGGTCGGGGCCGCAGCACAATAAGCCCCTAGTGGCTCTGCTAGATCATTGTCCAGGCAGCCTCTTCATAGGGTGGACGCGACTCGGGGTATACTCAGATGGACTCTGCAGCTCGCGATAGGATTCGCAGCTTTGCATGAGCTCATGGTGAGTGCCGACGCCTTCAATGCTACCCTTCTGAAGTACACATACCTGATCGGCTTGAGCGGCCATTCCAACCCGGTGGGTTACAAGAATCACGGTCTTCTCTCGTAGAGCCGGAATGATCCTGTTAATGATCCTGACCTCCGTCTGGGTATCTACGTTAGCGGTTACTTCGTCGAATAGTAAAATGGGGGTGTCTCGGATGAGGGCGCGGGCAATAGCAAGTCGTTGGCGCTGTCCTCCGGAGAGACTAGCACCCCACTCAGCCACGGGCGTGGCGTAACCCTTCGAGAGTCCATTGATGAGGTCCTCAACACAGGCCAAACGGCTAGCATTGTGAACTACCTCCAATGGGACATCATTCAGTCCGATCGTGAGGTTGTCCCATACAGTGCCTTTCAAGAGGCTGAAATCCTGCCATACCACAGCTATTTGTCTTCTAAGGTCTGGGAGGGGAATCTGCTCTATAGACGCTCCGTCTATGAGGATGTGGCCGCGATTAGGAGATTCGAAGCGGGTGAGTAAGCGAAGAAGCGATGTCTTTCCCGACCCACTTGGACCAACGATAACAATAGTGCTCCCTACTTTTATGTCCAGCGTGATATCGTTCAGCACGGGCTCATCAACGTTGTAACAGAATGTGACATTTTTTAAGCTGATATCCCCTTTGATCCGATAAACAATAGGTTTAGCTGCATCGTATGCCAGAGATGGTTGTTGCTCAGGCGAGTAGTTGAGGTATTCGAACACGCGGTGGAGATGAACAGCGGATTGTTGGAGTTCTGTATAGAGATTGGCGAACTGTGAAACGGGACCGTAGAGATAACCTACATAAGCTGTGAAGGCGATGTATCCACCGAGGGTCATCTGACCAGATAGAATGAACGTCCAGCCTAACCAAGTGAACAAGGCTACGTTTAGAGCCCTTAGAACCCCATTCGCCGTCCCTACGCCCTGACTGAGGCCGCCAGCCCTCAACTGCATCTGAATAGCTCGTACTGCCTGTGTACTCGCCTGCTGAAAGACGTGATGCTCAAGTGCCATCGACTTAAGCGTACGTATCTGACTGAGCACCTCTACTTCTAAAGCGCTGAGGTCTGCGTAAGCTTCAGAAGAACGTTTCCAATATCGTCGGAGGGCCCGACCCGCTAATGCGACGACGAGGGTCGAGAAGGGGATACTTACGAGAGCAACCAGCGCGAGCTTCCACTGGAGAATGAAGAGGAAAGGAGGCACGAGGATGAGGTATGCCCCCTGCACAAACAGGGTTTGAAACACGCGCATTACACCTTCTAGAGCGCGTCTTACGTCTTGAAAGCGGCTCATCAACTCGCCCACACGATGCTCTTCGAAAAACCGGAGGGGGAGATGCTGGAGATGATTGAAGAAGAGAAGTGATACGGCGTTGCCTAGCCTAGCATTAACGTAAAGAGAGTAGTATCCCTGGAGTGCAAGCATAATGGCCGTAGTAATGCCTAGAGCGAGTAAACCGCTGACCAGAACGTGCATTAGGGAAATGTCTTGGGTGGGATAAACCTCGTCAATAAGAAGCTTGGTGAGATACGGCCCGATCATACTGATGAGACCGACGACGAAACCGAGCGCCATACCCTTAATGAGGAGAGTCCAATGCGGGCGAATAAGCACGACCAATTGCGCAAACTGCCTGATCGCTTCACGCAATCTGGGAACGCCCTCCGAGGTTGTTGCTTGCTTAACCATGCCGGCAAGCCCTATTCCGCTGGATGCTAAGAACCGTCGGGCGAGTACGTGAGCACCGAGCCTGTGCCTTCACGACTCGTAGCCATGGCAATGTTATCCCCATCACCCGAATAGGAAGCTTTAGGGAAGGAGATGTGGCGGGCATCGCGCTTAAGTTTTTTAGATCCGCTGATGACTTCTCCTGAGCCTTGCTACTCACCACAGAGTTATCTCTCGATACGTTTCTACCATACGGTCTCCCTGCTGTACGCGAAGAGAGAGCACATACTCTCCAGGCTCCTGGGCGGTGAGGTCAATTATAGAGTATTGCCCTTGGTCAGAACCTCGCCCACTGCTCTCGAAGGCAACAGATACACCCTTCTCCGGTTGCGCTCCGCGCACTCCGTCCCATAAACGCTGGATGCTCCCTCGCTCATCAGCAGGTACAAGAAGGACCTCAACATCATAAGATGCGAGTCCGTCGGTACCTAGATGGAGTCCGTATGCTTCGAAATAGAGATAAAGTGTTTGCTCCCGACTGAACACTGTCCATGGGGCGGGCGCGATCTCGTATCCGCGTCGATGAATGAGGCCTGGCACTGGTTCCTCACGCTCCAACTCTTCCACGTGGTAAGCGAGAAGAAGGTCACTGAGCCGGAGGCCACCGTGCGTGAAGTCGGGGACGGCGAGTGATTCGCGGTTGTAGCCCGCCACGCTGCCTGCGGCTGCGTCGAACTCGACGGCGAGCATGTAGGTGCCGGGGGGCACGGCGAGCGTCGGGGCCGCGATGTAGAGCGTCGCTTGCGGGAGTGCGTGGATCTGCGCGCTAGGCAGCGACGACGGACTCGACCGCGTCTCGGCCATCGTGCGTCCCGCCTCGTCGAGCACGAAGATGCCGGTGCGAAGCGCGAGCGGGAGCGGCCCCGACGCTGGCCGCTCGGCCACCGGCACGCCGAAGGCGATGACGACCTCGGCCGCGCCGTCTTCGCCCTTGAATACACTCGTGAGGCGCGGTATCGAGACGCGGCGCTCGGGCGCGTACTGGCTCCGCTCCGGCTCTTCGCGCACCCGCTCCCGCGCTCGGGTCACGAAGTCCTGCGCCGAGAGGTCAGCGTGGGGGTTGGCGAAGGCGTAGGCTGGCGGGGAGAACAGCGTGAACTCGTTCAGCCCCCACGCATCCTCGAAGGCGAACCGGAAGCCGTCGTACTCCCACACCTCCGTTCGACCGCCTCCGGTCTTTCCCGGATAGAACGCAAACGGGAAGACGTACACCGTGTGCGGTGGTCCGTAGCGGACGAAGAGGCGGCCCCGATCGGTCTCCCACCCTCGCCGGTCAAGAGTGTGGACGGAGAACAGGAGGTCGGCGTAGGCGAGGCGCGCGTAGTGCTCGACGCGCCGCTCGTTCACGTCGGTCAGCAGGCGCGGGTCGTGGAGCCGCCAGTAGCGGGCGGCGGTGCGCTCGGGGTCGCGCCGGTACGCCTCAACTTCCTCCGGCGGGAGGACAAGGGCGAGGTCGGAGAATGCGGCGCGGACGGTGGAGTCAGCGGCGAGGGCCGCGTCGAAGGCGGCGGCTGCCCCCTCTGTGTCGCCGAGCCGGTAGTGGGCGAGCCCGGAGGCGAGGAGGGGGAACGAGTTCTCTGACTGGACCGAGCGTAACGACTCGGCGACGCTTCGCAGTGATTCCCATTCCTCGGCAGCGGCGTAGAGACGTGCGAGCACCGCGAGGGCATCGTGGCTTGTCGGATCGCTCTGCAAAGCCCGCCGAAGGTGGTGGACGGCTTTGGGGTATGCCTCTTGGGCCGGACCGCTCGCATCAATGAACGACACGCCCCGCCGCCGAAGCCGCTCCACGTCGAACCTGTCGCGCGCATAGAAGTCGGCAATGGTGCGCTGGCTCTCGAACTCGAAGTCCTTCATGACAATCCGGCCGTCCTCGAATTGCACGCCCCCTTCCTCCACCACTTTCCGCTCCTTCACTCCGAGGTACACCTCCCAATCCTCTGCGAAGAGCGCGGGACGGAGGGCGCGGTGCCACGCGAAATACTTCGTTGCCTCCTGCGCCCCAACCTCCGTGTGAGCTACGGCGCTCGTGGAGTCGAGGGCGAGGATGCGGCGGGCGAGATCAAGTCGGCGGGCGGTACGTAACGCAGGAGGAGCATCACCGGGGAAGGCTCGCATGAGCCGAAGGCGGAGCGCGAGGTAGGAGGGGTTGTCAGGAGCAATGTTGAGTAGAGCCTCTACGGCTTCTTCCGCTCGCCCAAGCTCCCTTCCTTGAGCAACAAGAAGACTAGCGAGAGCATAGTGAGCAGACGGTTGATCTGGGTCACGGTCAATCGCTTCCTCTAAGTGAACTACATTCCGCGAGGTATCTTCGGACTCCGCACGACTTTGGAGAGTTTGTGTCTGAGCCAGCACATCTGACTGCGGTATTAAGAGCGTCAGCAATGACGCAGCGACGATGATTAACCGACGTATCGAGTACATGCCAGTCACCCAGTAGGTATCCCAGAGGGATGTTCAACAACACATTGGCATAGGATCGACCGGGGGCGCTCACGTAGAGGCAGCCCCCGGTCCAAGACAGCGTTGCCACCGTCTTATGTGGGAATTCGCCAGTTGGCCGGATGCGTTAGTTGCAGACCTGGAAGTCGGTCGGCCAGCACGTGTGGTCGTTGGGATCGCAGGAAAACCCCTGTGATCCGCAGTCGCACGAATCGGTGCCGCAATCGTTTGTACACACGTAATCGGTATCCCCTTGCCCACCGCACTCAGCAGTGCATTGGGGGTGTGCCGTACAGGGAGTGCCGCACGTGTCGGTCCAGGGACGGTACCCATGCACGGTGCCTCGCTGAGTGGCAGAGGCAGGAGTCGTCTCGAACGATTCGACCTGGAGGTCGTCGAGGTTGAGCTTGAGCTTCTTCATGGCTTCTGGGATGGGCTAGGTGATTGAGCTTGCCGTGAAAACTGATTGAGTAATTCAGCAGTATTGGGGGAGCCCTGGGTGATACGTTCATGATGAGACCAGCCGTCCAAGCTTGTTTGACCTGAGCGACCACAGCTAAACGGACTTGCTCGGGATCGACCGAACCCTCAACTGCTCCTGTCATGTGCCTCGAGATCTCGTCGATCGAGTGCGGCTGCTCCATTGTACTCAGAACAGCAGCGGCAAAGGGCGAGAGGGTTCTGAGGAGGATGCGGTTGCCAGACCGGTACAGCAAGAAGGTCGATTCGATGTGCTGCGGCTCTTGGGATCGTTCGGTGCTGTCCTCAGCGAGCCAAGTATCCCAGTCACGGGAAGTCCCTACGAGATGAGTATGTGGAGCGAGCCGTAAGGGCTCTGCCGTCCAGACGTGTTCGTCAAGCGATTCTCGGAGAAGGGTAGAGAGCAGTTCGTCTGTGAAATCGGTAATCGATAAACTTGCGATGTACCGCTTACGCTCCGGTCCGAAGGCGTCGTTGATCAAGGCCCGGTGTGCACCGGAGTCGGCTAAGGCTTCTAGCTCTGAATAGCCCCGCTCGACATCAGAGGTCTTCGCAGCGATCTGCAGCGGGGCTCCGGTCAGCTCCAAGCCGGCATTGCAGGAGAGAGAGTCGAGGACATCAAGTGTTCTGCCAAAGAACGTCCGCACATAACGTCGCTGGAGTACGCGATAACCCCCATCTGTTTCACTAATCTGAGTGAGATCTGCCGCTACGTTCGGTGCCTTCAAGAGAAGCACGCTTGGGGTTTCGTCTGAATGCAAACGGAGGTAGAAGTGACCTACTCCGGCCTCTCCCAAGAGCAAGCTGGGGTCGGCGGCCGCCCCCACTGTTCCACTCGGCCAAGGCTGGCCTTCGCGCTCGACGCGCTCCCACCCGCGGAGGCCACATGCTTCCGCCTCCGTTCTCAGGTGTGGCTTTTCCAATACCTGAGCTGCGTGCAGAAGGGTTTCTGCATTTCCGCAGAGTCCATGGCACAGCGAGTAGTTCGACAGGGCACGCGCCGGGTTGTCTTCGTCGAGAGTAGTTAGAGTCGTCTGGACGGCTGCTTCAGCTTCCTCGCGATATCGCGGATGAGCGAGGAGTTCGAATGCACGGAGGCGCGTCAGTCCGATCCCAGGGGCACCATGGCACCAAGCCCTCATCGTCCCGATAGGGCGATGAAAGGTCCTCCCCGCCTTTAGAAGAGAACGCAACTCGTCATGACGGCCAGTGCGGACGAGTTCGTTGAGGGTAATATTCCGGAAATCCGGCCAGTTCTTTTCCTCAGCATTAAAGAACTGCCGCTCGTAGAGGAAAGCTTGCTCCGCGGCATAGAGGTATTGATCTTCACCTGTCGCCGCGAACAACTCAAGAAGTGCATGTCCGCACCCCGACGCTCCATGAGCCAGTCCAGCAAGGTTCCGGACAGACGTCGGCCGGATAGTTGACCAGGACCAGCCTCTCACTTCGGTATGAGCGACGTTGACTAGGTGGTCACCGAGTTGACGAGCCATGTCGATAGATACCTCGTGAGGAAGCACCGAGGCGAGCTGGAGCAAAGCAGGGATAGCCCCTGCAGCCCCACTAATCACATCGATCCCCTGATCCTCCTGCTCGTTGCCTCGAAGAGGAGTGAGGAGCGCTTCGGCCTCCCTGAAAAACTCCGGTCGTCCGAGGCCCTCAGCGATACGTGTGGCGGCGAAAGCGATCCCCACACGGCCATCGTGGAATCCGAAGCGACGTGGCCCCATCTCTCTACCCTCAAGGAGGGCATGATGGACGGCACCTATAGCAGCACGTTCGATTTCGTGGTCCTTAGTACGAACGTAGAGTTCACCTAAGAAGAGGGCAATGCCGGCGGTCCCTTGATAGACGCTTCCCCCCGCTGCTCTCGAAGACGAAGCTCTTGGAGAAGTATGGTCTTCCTTCACGACATTCCACGTGCAGGCACTGCCGTTCCACAGCGCCTGTCGGGCGAGGCGAAGACCGATTCGGTGGGCGACCTCCAAGAAGCGCGCGCGCTCATTCATGTCATTAATTGCGTAGGGACGGGTAAGCTGGAGCGTTCCGCTTGTCTGTTTAGGGTGCTAGCGATGAGATGCGCGAGGTAGGCTTCCTCGGGTATGGAGATGCCCAGCCTGTTGCTCATCATGTGGAGGTAACTGGGGACGATCCGAAGCGCAGCAGCTTCAGGGGATGCGAAGGGTCCAGACGGACTGAGGAGCAATCCGTGTCTAGCAAGGAAGTCGAACTGCATCTGGACTGCTTCGAGCTCCTCGTGGTACACGTGGAGATCTTTCGGCAGAGCGCCTGAGCCGTTCAGGCACAACCAGGCAGTTTCGACATACGCCGATAGAGTCTGGGCCTGCCGGTCGTATCCTTTGCGGAAGGCTGTTTTCAAGGCATGGACGAGGCGGTGATCGTCTCGAACAAGATGGGAGAGGTACCCTGCAGCGTAGCGTGAGGCAAAAGAAGAGGCGGTACGTGAGTTGGGGAAGAACACGTGGAGTGCTGAGAGCATAGCTAGGAGCCCCTTGCCCAATCGGGAAGGGCGCTCCTTGTCACATAGATGCCGAATAATGTCGAAGGCGGCCTCACTCGATCGGAAAAACAATGTCTCAGCTAGGTCGACGCCTCTTCGCCCTCCGTACCGTTCGAACTCCGGTTCGTAAGGGACCCACCGGATTGATGAAAGGAGGGACATGACATTGACGTGCTCCTCTAAAGCGGGCTTGACCTCATTCTCTAGTACGTCTGCAGCGCCGTGGAGTCGAAGGCGCACGTGAGAACCGTGCTCTCGGTATCTGATGAAGAAGTAGCGGTCAACCCATCCATGTGATTGGGCTGCGCGTACAAAGGGCTCAACTACCTCAATGAGCACTCGATCACATGAGGGGCTATAGATGAGCCCCTCATAGAACAGATGCGCGCCTAGCCATCCTGTAGTGGGATGTTCATCCATCGTGACAACTGCTGTCTGTCGTGGCCGATTTTGCGGAGCTGCTGCCGCCAGTAACATCGAATTGGAATATTTGCTCGGCAGCATGCGTCACTCCTTCGTAGTGCGGGAGGTCTTTTGCAGTTGGGTAGCGTTCTTCGAGGATGGCACTGAAACTTCCTAGACCGCGTGCCATTTTCCCGAAGAGGTTAGCGAGGAGGGGGTTGGCGAAGTCGATGTACTGCGGCTTGTGTAGGTCTCTCGAACCGCGGGTCTGCTTATGCTGTGGACGGTTATCCGTGTGCAGAGCTTCAAGAGGGTCTCCTTCGCTCTCAGAAGGTCCTGTCCTGTCCGAATGGAAGTTGTTCGCTACGTTCAGCGTCCTCTCTGAACTGCCTTCTGTTAGTCCTTCGGATGAGTCCTCGGATAGAGGTGAGGCTTCGGCTTTGCCATCGTTCTCGTGGGTCCGGTGTCGCGGTAACGGTTGTATTCGGACGTAGACCTCGCGGGGCAACTCGTGATCGAGCCGCCATTGATTAACTCTTACATAGAAATCGAAGGCACTGTCCCCTTGAGCATACTGAGGGAGGAGCGGCCCTGGTACAAACCAGCACTGACGAGCCAAGACCAGTGTGCCTTCGAACGTGATCCGCGGCCTCCGTGTGATGGTGAGCTCCAGCCTAGGGTTGGCTGTTTGTGTAGAGCGCGGGGGTGCCAAGCTTGATACTTCTGTGTCTCTATCGCTAGCTGGCTCTACATCATCAACATGCGAAGCGGCAGATCGCGGGAAGGGGAATGAGAAACCCACAACCGGGGTGAACTGCGAGAGCAGTTGGTACAACGGCGGCCTCATCGTGGGATTCAAGAACCCAAGATCCACAGGCAGTACGATCCGCCCCGATGGACCATGTCGTAGCCGTAACGCATACGGATCATCCGCAGCAGCCTCCACACCGAGGTCCGAGGTCAGGAGTTGTTCCTCGGCGTGTCCACTCTCTCCCGTTGGGTAACTGATCTCTCGGGGTAGAAGGGGTGGGTGGAGGTTGCCATTGAAGTTGCCATCACCACAGATCTCGGCTAGGTAAATGTCTTTGCGACTCTCGTTTGACGTAAAGAGGTCGTTGCGTACCGCTTCCGGGAAGAGGTAAAGGAAGCGCGAGAAATACTTGCCGTACCCCGTAGCATATGCTCCGTTGCGGAGGATGAACCTTGATGGCTGCACGGCATCGAGATCACAAACAACTTGGCCGAAGACTGTCATCGAGGGGGCGATCAGAGTTGAATCGGGCACCTCCTCCAATGACGCTGCCAGATCACTCCGGCTTAATTCTATCTCGGCCTCCGCCGGGTTCTCGGCCCAGCGTTTAACAACCACTCCTTGGAGTAGGCGGTAAGCACGCTGTATGGCAGTAACAAGTTGGAGGTCGAATGGATTTCGGGAGTCGTATTCGTCGCCATGCTGTGCCTGAGACTGAGCCTCCAAGTGGGGTTTGAAATGTTCGCGATAGTAGTCTTCGTAAAAGCGAAGGAGAGGAATTGAGCTCACATGCCCATAGTAGGTATCAAAAAAGTGGCGCATAGCTGCTTGCTCCTTGCGTGGTTGAGCAAGCCGGTGCGTCAAGTCCAGGTACGCGGAGAGCGCCTCGGCTATTGGACCAATAGCTGAGGCGCTCCCAACAGAGGCGCACACATCCGCAGTCGCATCTTCGTAGAGAGGGAGGCCTGTCCGGGTCCGTTCCTCGATGCCTAACGATGCAAAGGCTTCATGTAGCGCCTGCTCACACTCCGTAAGTATTGACGAGCGACGGGTGAGTGAAGCCTCTTGGAACTCGTCTACAAGCGCCCTCAGACGTGTGAGCGTATCCACAACGATCTCAGCGTGATGATCGTCGGTTCCGTCTAGGAGTGCGCGAAGGGGTATATCCCATTGCAATTCCTGCTCTCTCACGCCCGTTCGGAAACGGAGGAGACCGATGTCCACGAGTTGATCTAGGTATTGCTCCGCTTCCTCTTTAGAAGTCTCGACGTCGGGATGGTTGGTAAGAGCGTTTATCAAATCACCCAGAGTGGCTTGGGCGTTCCTCGACACAATCTGGTCGATGATGTCAAGGACATCGTGCCGAGGCATCCTTCGAAACACTTCCCGTGTACCCTTTGCAGTGAGGAAGAGAAAATTTCCTTCTTCCTCTGACACGGTCGGATTCATCTCAACGGGTAAGCGATGGCGAACGCCAGATCGACCACTGAGATGACTCAAGAAGATCCCGTATAAGCTTTTGTTTAAGCTGATGACACTCCGTTTACGTGTAGGGCTCCCGCTAAGGGCGATGCCGGCACCTAGGTCTAGGCCTCGAGATGATGAGGGGACCACTCTACCCGGCACTACGGCGCAGAACGTACCGAACGGGGTCGCTTTCATGGCCGCTCTCGTGTAATATCTCAAGAGCCCTCGCTCGATCTTGTCCTGTTTTCCGTTCAAGTCTGCACCGAGAGAACCCGTGTAACGCTTCTGGGCTCGGTATAAAGACTTACTCGAGATCAGTAAACCGCATTGAAAGCTCTCCTCCTGCATAAATGATTGGAAGCGCTGGCGTGCGGTTGATGCCTCTGAGAGGTAGGCAGCGTTCAATCTCTTTAAGGCCTCACTGTGCTGTGCCAAGAGGTCTGCGAACCGCTTGATCTCTGATGCGCCAGGCCCTAATGTGTCTTGGACCGCACTGAGGGCCTCCGGCTCGGCTGAGCGGAAGTTGTACAGGTCTCGCTTGAGTCTGAGCAAGTGCTTCCGCTGTCCATCATCCTGAACTCTTCCTATAGCCTCGTAAAGCAGGCTCGCTACTCCCTCTCGGGACTCATAAAGCTCCCTTTGAAGAACAAATGCAATTTTGAAAGCTTGATCGCTCTGTCCGGTACTCAATTCCTCTACATAATGGGTAGGTAGGCCTGACAGACGACAAACAAACCACTCGAACAGATTCTCACCAGAATCGCTCTCACCGAGAGGGCAATCTCCTGCGTACTCGGTACCATACTTGACCCTTGTTGAACCGAATTTCATAATGGTTAGAGGTTCTTTAGGGGCCACCTTGCGGCTTACACTGTAATTTCCTGCCCTGTGGACTCAGCTCGCCTAGCCGTCAGTAGAGGATGTCGCTGTTCTCGGTCGAGGCATCAGAAACAGCCGATGAAGGGGATACAGATCGGACCGTCCGTGCCGGAGGCGTCTTCGTTGCCGGTCATCTCCAGGACATACCCTTTTGCAGGCGCGGTAGCTAGCTCGATCCACACGGTCGAAGGGGCGCTCACAACTTCGTAAGGCGGGTTCGAACCAGTGTCTGAGGAGGGGGAGAGCCAGAGGGCGATGAGGATGAGGGGAAGCATTGAGGCGAGGATGATGGGTGAGGGTAGCGATGAGCGCAGAAAGCGCTAGCCACACTATCAGGCACGACTTCGTAACCTCTTCAAGCTGCTCTTGCCTTCCATCATCTGCAATCCTCCTTCCTAACGAAGTTCAGTAGTGAGGAGAGACTACGGCCTCTAGTCATTTTGTCTAGAGGGGACCCCCCTCCCTCTGCAAGGGAGCCATGGCGGTATGGGTCACTTTGGGGAGTGGTTGCGGTCGATCCTAACGCAGCCCCCAATCGCTGGTGCCCATACTCATTCTTCTCCACGGACGAATCCAGTCTTCCAGGCCCACGCCACGGCCTCGCGCGCTGTCGCCGCGCCGATCTTGGCGTAGGCGTTGGCGAGGTGGCTTCGCACCGTGTTCTCCGAGATGAAGAGGGCGGCGGCGATCTCATGGTTGGCCTGACCCATAGCTAGGAGCCGAATCACCTCCCGCTCCCGCTCGGTGAGGACGGCAGCGGGATCCTCGACCGTCGTCGGCGTCACGAACCACCGGCCCTCGCCTCGGGCTACGGCTCGAACGGCCTCGACGATGAGCTCGGGTGGCTTGTCCTTCGTGATGTATCCCGAGGCGCCGTTCTTCAGGAGGGCCGTAACGTAGGCAGCATCGTCGTAGGACGAGAGCGCGAGAAGGCGGACGGGGAGCCCCTCGGCATTCACCATCCGAGCCACCTCTACGCCGGTCACCCCTGGCATCTCCATGTCGAGAAGGGCGACGTCGAGTCGGACGGACCGGATGAGCCGGAGGGCCTCTTGCCCGTCGGCCGCCTCGGCGACGACCTCGATGTCGGCCTCGGCCGAGAGGAGGTCGCGGATGCCGCGTCGCCACACGGGGTGGTCGTCGGCGATGAGGATGCGGATGGGAGCGAGCGGCATGACGGAGTCCGGAGGGAAGTCAGATTACCGAGTTCGTAAGAGGGTCCGCCGTCTGGGGTTTCCCCGGCGTACGGTGGCGCGGACCTCCGTCGGCTCTGTCCCTGCGGGGTCGCTCTCGATGTGGAGTTCGGCCCCGATGGAGTCGGCCCGCTCGACCATGCCGAGGAGGCCGTAGTGCCCGTCTCGCCCGAGCGTGCGGAGGTCGTCGGGGACTCGGTACCCCCGGCCGTCGTCGCGGACGCTGAGGAGGATGCGGTCATCGTCGAGCTGGAGGGCGACCGCGATGTGGCTCGGCCTGCCGTGCTTGGCCGCGTTGTTCATGGCCTCCTGCGCGATCCGGAAGAGGGCGAGGCGGACCCGCTCCGGGAGCGCCTGTCCGTCGTCGTCGAGGTCGAGGGCGACGTGGATCGAGGGGTGAGTCCTCCGGAACCGATCTGCAAATGCTCCGAGGGCCGCAGCCAAGCCGAACGGGGCGAGCGCAGGAGGACGGAGGTCCTCGCTCACTCCGCGGAGTGAGCGGATTACCCGCTGGATCTCCTCGACCACCTCGCCGAGCGGCTCGCTTACAGGTGCCAGCGTCGCGTTAGCTGCGGACGGGCGAGCGAGCAGGCTCAAGCGCATGCGGAGTGCGTGGAGGTCCTGGACCGGCCCGTCGTGGAGGTCTTGTGCGAGCCGGAGCCGTTCGGCCTCCTGGCTCTCCGTCAGCCGGCGGCGGACCTCGTCGGCGTGACGGCGGCGCTCGGACTCCCTCCGGAGCCGCCGCCGGTACACCCCGACTGGGAACGCGACGACGGTCACGAGCCCGACGAGGAAGATGAGGGCGACGGGGAGCATGAGCGGCCGGCGGACGAAGAACACGGACCGGAGCATGGTGCCCTCGACGAACGCGGTGAGGTCGGACGCAACGGCGAGGTAGTACTTCGACGGGATGTGGATGCGTCCCCCGTACGGGTCCTCGACCTCGACCCACGGGTTCTCGAAAGCGTCGGCTTCGAGGTAGCGCATCCGCCACACGTCGGCCGACCCAGCAACGACGACGGAGTCGGCGTCGAGGACCCGTTCCACACGAGGAGGTGCGGGTTGAGCGAGGCTCGCGACCGAAGCCATGAGTACGACGGCGAAGAGGAGCACTGAGAAGGAGTTTTGCACGGAAGGAGGGGGCGGCAGTACCGCATGAGGTCGAGCTCTTGGAGCGAGGATTCAAGCTAAGGCTGCCTTTCCCCTATCACTATGAGCCTCTCGAACGCCGGACCTCGTCCTCTGCTTCAGAGCCCTATGTCGCCCTAGATGCAGATCGGATCAGCGACTCTGTCGGCTAACCTGTTACGAGGGAAGACTGTAGTCGAATCCGGGCAGCGCCCGTCATGCCGCTCGTCAGCGCCCCTATGCCAGCTACGCTGACTGTCGGGGCACTTCCTCGCGCCAGTCGTAGTTGGACACATTATGCTCATTGACAGTAACCCTCCAGACTGTTTTCTACGACGATGGGCCCCGAACCCGATATGCCACAGAGCGACATCCTCGGCTACCAACTCGCTGCCCTCGCGGATCTGCGTGCCCTCCTCCGGACGGTCCTCGACAACGAGATCGCGATCCTGGCGAACCTCGAAAACCGGGACGTGGAAGCCGTCGCCGAAGACGTGGATGCAGTCTATCAAGTCCATCTCGACAAAGCGTACGCTGACCTCCACAGATCGATCGACGAACTCACCGAGGCTGGTAGGAGGGGAGACCTAGGTCCCGACCCGAAGGGGTGATGTGAGTGCGGCTGGCAGCGTCCCGTGCAACGGATTGAGGTTGTAGAGTCCCGCGAACTCCTCGTCCTCGAAATACCGGAGCTTCCGGGCCCGCACCGGGTCGCGCCCCTTCACGAAGAGGAGTTGCTCCTCCGGCGGCATCCGCCGCACCTCGTCGGGGAGGTAGAGCGCTCGCCCCGTCTCCGAGCGCCCCCGGCTCCCGCCGCGTTGGAAGCCGGGGACCTGGAGGCCGTAGGACGTCCCGCTCGTCGTCCCCTCGCTCTCGGCGCGTACCGTCGCCTGCCCTGTCATCCGCGAGAGGTACTCGGCCGTGTGCTCGTCGGCCGTGCCGAAGGCTTGGAGCACGGCGGCGTTGGCGAGGAAGCTCCCCCACGTCTCGGGGTAGACCGCCCGGAGCTGGGTGAGGTCCTGGAGGAAGAGCCAGAGCTGCGCGCCGTAGCCGGCGGCGAGGCTCACGGCCCGCTCCACGGGCGCGAGCCGGCCGAGATTGGCGAACTCGTCGAGGAGGAAGAGCACACGTCGGCGCGGTACGCCCGGCACGCGGCTCATCGTGAGGAGCGCACAGGCGACGACAAGGCGGAGCCAGCCGCGGTACGTGTCGATCCGTTCGGGTGGGAGGACGAGGTAGAGTGAGAGCGACTCGTGGTCTCCGGCGGGGTGCTTCAGCTCGGCGAGGTCGAACGAGGAGCGGGTGAGCACGCGGGCCATGCGGGGGGAGTCGAGGAAGTGCGTGTGCGTCTGCGCCGTCGAGATCACCCCGCTCCGCTCTTTCTCGGCCTTCTGCAGGATGCGCGCGGCTGCGCGTTGGACGAGCCCGCCGCAAGCATCGCTCCGGAGCATGTCGTCTTCGAGCAGCCTCGTGAGCTCCTTCGGCGGGAGCGAGAGGAGCTCGCGCACGCGGACGAGCGAGCGGTCCGGCCCCGTCTCGGTGGCGGCGACGTGGAGGACGAGCCCGGCGAGGAGCGCCTTCGCCTCGCCTTGCCAGAAGTCCGAAGTGGCATCGCGCCGTCCGTCCGGCACCACGAGCATGTCGGCGAGCATGGCCGCGTCGTCGAGGGCGTCGGGGCCGTCGGCATCTACCAGGTCCAGCGGGTTGAATGCCGCGTGACCACCGACGAGGCCGAACGGGTCGAGCGCGAGCGTTTTGCTCCCCAGAGCGCGCCTGCGCGAGGTGGTCACGGCGTAGTTCTCCCCCTTCGGGTCGGTGACGACGACGGAGCCGGGATAGGTGAGGAGATTCGGGATGACGGCTCCCGTTCCCTTCCCACTCCTCGTCGGGGCCACGGTGAGGAGGTGGCCCTCACCGTCGTAGCGGAGGAGCTTCCCCTGTGCGTTTCGTCGCCGAGCCTCTCGCCACTGCCCGGCCAGTCGCCGTCCGAGGAGCACCCCGGTCTCCTTCTGCAATTCGCGGCCGCTGCCCCACCGCGCCGTGCCGTGTGCGCCGGAGCCCTCTGGCTTCGAGCGACGGTAAGCGACGACGAGGAAGGTGACGGATCCGGCGAGGCCCACGAGGAGAACGACCTGCAGCGGGAGCGGGACGTGGGGGCTCACGAAGTGCAGCCACCCCTGTACGGGCAGCGCGACGACCGAGGCGGCCACGAGGTAAACGACCCCGAGGAGGAGCGGCACTTTGAAGAGCCGCCACATCGTGAAGAGGTCGCTCGGCTCGAACCCCTTGCTCATAGCGCCTGCTCGTGTCCGATCCCGCGGCGTCCAGACCGCCGCATGAACTGGAGGCCGGCGGCCACCATGAGCGCGCAAGCGAGGAGCAGCCCTAGCGTGATCGCGAGGCCGCGGCCGGTGAGCTCCTCCGCCGGTTCTGGAACCCGGTCTTCTCGTTCGGCTGCCCGCGCCTCCAGGAGCGCAACCTCGGCTGCGTCGTCGATCGTGCCGAGCCGCCCCTCGCTCCCCATCGCACTGGCGATCTGCTCGTCCGTCCTCACGCGTCGCACAAAGCGCGCGTCCCCCACCCGCCCATCGGGTGCGCCGGCGACGGCTTCGCAGTCGAGCTTCTCCTTCCAACCGCGGAGATCCTGCAGGCTCTCCCGCCTGCGCTCGCACTCCGTCCGCTGGTCTTCGAAGTAGGTGGGCGAGGCCGAAGCGACGTGGAGTTTCTGTCCGCCCATGTACAGCTCGACGTTCGTGTATGGGTCGGTGAGGTGCTCCGGCTCGAGCTCGCCGCGTCGGTGGACGACGGCCGCGAGGTGGACCCACTCGCCGAGCGGTACGACCTCGCCATGCGCTGCGCTGGCTTTGGCTCCGACCTCCTCGTCCGGTGCGACTACGACGGGCGTTCCTGCCGGACCCTCTACGCCCCAGCACTCCAGGCCGAGGCGGTACCCCTCCTGTTCAGTGAGGACGGGACACCCGGCCTCCGTGCCTTCCACGGTGTAGCTGTCGAGGCGGACCCAGGCTTCGAGGGTCACCGGCTCGGGGTCGGCCGGGAGGTGGGTGCCCTGGACGGACTGCCGAACCTCCTCGGTCGCCATGTCGCTCCGGTGAAAGTACACGGCGAAGAGAGCGACGGCGAGCACCGTGGTGAAGGCGAGAATGACGAGGCGTTTCATGGCGTCGGGGACTGGAATCTCCTACCCCGCGAGCGGATCGAAATATCGTTCGTGCATTTTACGACCTCGGGGAGTATGTTGCAAGGCATCGCGGCGTAGTCGCGCGGCGTGCTAGCAGGCAGCACGTATAGCAAAAACCTCTAGCACGTCATCGTCATCTTCGCGCGTGGCCGTCGGCGTGGAGCTTCGTCATCGCCCGCGCGGGACGCTTTCGCAGCGGCGCGGGCCGCCGCTCAACGTCACTCTATCCCTTACCCCTGAGAGCATGGAGACACCGGATCTCAAGGCCGCCGAAGCGGACCCAAAGACGAGCTCGCCTTCGGACTCGAAGCGCAACGGTGGGAGGCCGAAGAAGCCGAAGAAGGAGCGGCGTGACCACGTCGTCCCCGTCCGGATGAACGACGCCGAGTACCGGCTCGTCGAGGAGAAGGCGGAGGCCTCTGGCCTGTCGAAGTCGGCGTACATGCGACGCGCGGCCACGGGGCGACCGATCAGTCCGAAGGCCGACGCGATGCTCCGGCGAGAGCTCCGGCGGATCGGTGTGGACCTGAACCAGCTCGCCGCGAGCCTCGAACGCGAGCCGGCCCACGTAGGCGGCCCCGACGCCGCGGCCGTCCGGGCAACCACGGAGGAGCTGCGCCGGGTGCTGAACGAGCTGAGGGACGAGTCGTGAGGAGGACGCGCTCATGATCGCTTCGACGAGCACGGGGAAGAGCTTCAGCGCGCTCAGCGCCTACCTCGAACACGGGAAGACCGGAGAAGAAACCGGCCGCATCGAGTGGGTCGAGACGCGGGGCCTCTTCGAGCGGGACCTGGAGCGCGTGGCCGAGGAGATGCGGGACACGGCGGCGCTGAGCGAGCGGTGCCAGCGGCCGTGCTTCCACCTCTCGATCTCGTTCGACCACGGCGACGTGCCGACGCGCGAGGAGATGGTAGCCGTGGCCGAGCAGACGCTGAGAGACATCGGGCTGGACAGTCACCAAGCCGTTATTGCAAGCCACAACGACCGCGAGCACCAGCACGTCCACCTCATGGTCAACCGGGTCCACCCCGAAACGGGCCGGGCGTGGGAGGACTGGCAGTGCAACACGCGCATCGAGGAGAGCCTCCGCCGGCAGGAGCGGTCGATGGGCTACCGCGAGGTGCCGGGCCACCTCGGGAGACTTCCGGACCAGGAGCGGCCGGACCGGACGGAGTCGCTGACGCGGACGGCGTTTCGGAAGTGCCAGCGCGACGGGGTCCTCCCCTTCCAGGAGCTCGTGAAGGACGTGGCGCGTCAGGACTTCCGCGAGGCCCGGAGCTGGGGGGAGCTCGCTGAGCGCCTGGATCGGCACGGGCTCAGGGTCGAGCCGCGAGGCCGCGGCCTCGTCGTCACCGACGGCCACGAGTACGCGAAGGTGTCGAGCATCGACCGCGGCAGTAGCAAGCACAAACTGGAAGCGAGGTTCGGAGAGCGACATGTCGAATACAGAGAACGGACGACCCTCGAAAGGAGCGTCGTCGGGAGGGCTGCGGGAGCGGCTGAGAGAGGTCGAGGCGATGGAGGCCCGGCGCATGATCACGCCGGTGCTGCAGGAGACGAAGGCCGTGATCGAGCACCTGGAGGACGTGGCGACGGGTACGGCCCGCCTGCAGGAGCACGCGCACCAGGCGATGAGGCGGTTCGAGCGCAGACTGCAATGGAAGATCTGGGGCGGGGCGCTCCTGATCGGAGTGCTGAGCGCGGCGCTGATCGTGCTGACGCTCACGCTGCTCAGGCCGGGCTGGACGCTGACCGAACACCAGCGCGAGGCCATCGAGGCGGCGGAGAACACGAGGGCGCGGTACCAGGCCATGAGCGAGGAGGAGCGGGCGACGTTCCGCGAACTGATGGCGTTGCCGGCACCGGCGGAACTCCCGCCCTCGGAAGCCCCGCCGTCGAACGAATAGTCGCCGACGTCCACGCGCTGGAGAAGGCCAGCGGGATCGAGCGTGAGATCCACCGGACGCACAGTGCGCTCTCGGCCGCACACCAGAGCGCCCGACGGCATGCGTGGGCCGAGAAGCAGCTCACCGAGAGCGCTCGCCACTTCACGTCCAAACTGAGGAAGGTCTACCAGGACCCGGAACAGGCGCACAGAGCCTTCCTACGGGCCGCAGACGCGCGCGGAGCAGAGAAGGCGGCCCAGACCCTGCGTGAGGCTCCGGAGCGCTACGGGGCGCTCCAGACGGCGCGAGAAGGGCTGTTCCGTCAGAGCGATCGGGAGGCACGCATGGTGGCGCTAGAAGCGTGGCAGTCCGCAGCCACCTATTACCGGGCACGGCACGAGGTCCCGTCGGCAGCAGAGAAGCAGGAGGTGGCGAAAGCGCTGGGGCAGACCGAAGCGAAGCTGAAGTCGCTCGGTACGAACCGGGACCTCTCGGCGGATACCTTGGAGCGCCGGATCGGGCAGGAGATGGCGTGGCTCTCGCCGAAGGAGATGCGGCAACTCGAACGCTCGCTGTCGCCGTCGGGGATGAAACTGGCGATGGGCGCGCTCGGCATGGCCCGCGAGGTGCAGCGGGGGCTGGAGCGATGAACCCCACGCATGATCGACTACGGAACCCTTTAGAATCGGAAGACTGGATGATCGTCTTATGAACCAGATAGACAAGCTGATCGAGATCTCGTGGAGCATCGCGAGCACCGACGCGGCCCGCGCCGACGAGCTGGCGTTCATGGCGCGCGTGCTCGTGCAGGCCACGCTCCCGCACAGCGATCCCGGCGACGTGAAGGCCTTCGGGCGCGAGAACGGGAACTTCAAGCTCAAGATTCAGCCGGGCATCGACACGGGTGTCCCCTACGGGAGCTACCCGCGCCTCGTGTTGGCCTGGATCACCACGGAGGCCGTGCGCACGAAGAGCCGGCGGATCACGCTGGGCGACTCCCTCTCGCACTTCATGTCCGAGCTCGACATCACGCCGACGGGCGGGCGCTGGGGGACGATCACGCGCCTGAGGGACCAGATGAAGCGGCTCTTCGCCGCGCGCATCGCCGCGGTCTACGACGGGGACGACGCCTACCTCCTCAACAGCGTCGAGATCGCCACGGACGCCGACCTGTGGTGGGACCCTAAGCGCCCCGACCAGGCGGCCGTGTTCGAGAGCACCGTGACGCTCGGGGAGAAGTTCTTCGAGGAGATCGTCCGCCGCCCCGTGCCGCTCGACATGCGAGCGCTCAGGGCGCTTAAGAAGTCCCCGCTCGGGCTCGACCTCTACACGTGGCTCACGTACCGCGTGAGCTATCTGAGGGACCCCGTGGAGGTGTCGTGGCAGGCCCTGCATTCCCAGTTCGGAGCCGACTACGCCAGCCACTACGAGTTCGCTCGGAAAGCCAAGCGTGAGCTCCAGAAGATCAGCCTGGTCTGGCCTGAGCTGAGCTACGACACGCCACGTGGACGGCTCGCCCTAAGCCCCTCCCCCACCCACGTCAAGAAGCTGAAGGCGGGCTCCTGACGCTTCGGGGACCTCGAAGGCTGCGGTTCACAGAAGCCCCGCCTACTGTGGATCTGAGGGGGTTATCCACGCATTAACGGTACAAAAGGGCTTTTGTGGGGCTTAAAAACCTATTTTACATCCATTTAAACATGAATTTCGGCTCTGCCGCCAGCGCATTAACGGTACAGGAGCCTACGCATTAACGGTACAACAACCTATATATATCCTGTATCCTTAATCCTGTAGTAGAGCCGAAGGGTTGTTGATAACTTTGGAGGGCATCCTTTACAATAACGGAATAAGCACTTCCTCCCCCTTCCCCTCCCCCCCCCAACCCTCCATGCAAGATGCGGACGGGCCTCTGGCCCGACTCTCTCTTCCAGTTCTTCTCCCCCCTACGGGAAAAGAAGCTCCGGCCTCCACCCCTGTCAAGGCGACCTCTCCGCTACGCTCCGAGGGAGCCGCTGACGCGTCTCACCTTGACAGCGGCTCCGGCCTCCGCGAAAGGGGCACCTACGGGGGGAGAAGAACTATGCACCCTGACGGGTGCCGGCTCGGAAAAGATCAAACCCTGACACCAAAGCGATAGGGTTCGGAGGCAGTGCAAGGGCTGCGCGAGTCCGCCTCCGGCGGTCCCTTGCACGCTGCGACCGTGTTACCCTCGACGGAGACGGGAGAGCATCGACCGAGATGCTTTCCCGGCGTAGTAGACCAACAACACGTCAGAAGTACGGCTTGCGTCCGGTCTTCACGAAGCGTTGCCCTCCCCCCTCCTGAACGACCATCTCTTCGTCCAGGTAGGCTCTGACGTTGGCAGCCACGTCGTCAACGCTTAGCCCCTGGCGCTCGGCCGCGGTGAAAGCATCGTCCAGCGTGAACGTATCCGGCAGCTCCTCGAACAGGTCGATAGCCTGCTCGGGGATTGGGAACTCTAGCTTCTCCGCTGTCCTCGGCTGCTCCTTGTACCGCTCCGATAGCAGGCCGCGGAGAAAGGCATTCTCTTCCCGCTCAGCATTGAGTTGCTGTCTGAGCTCCTGGATCTCTCGCATGAGGTCCTCTCGGTCTCGGAACGATTCCTCGTCCACTACGCCCCCTCCCCTTCCGCGTCGTACCACACGGGGCCTTCGAGACCGCGCCCCGTCAGCACTTCGTAGAGCGCGACGCGCAGGCCCGTCATCCCGTCGCCCGGTCGGTAGTTCTCTGCCTGAGAGATCGCCTGTTTCGTGATCCGGTCGTACCGCTCACTCTCGACGAGGCGGGCCGCCGCTTCGTCCTGCGTCAGCTTCTGCCGCTTCCGCTCCTGGCGCACGGCGTCGGCCAGCGATTCCTCCGTGTAGTGGTCCATCCGTTCCCTGGGTCGTGTCGATTTCTGTGGGGCGGTCTCCGTCACAGAGAAGGTAGAAAAAAAAC
>JBDUXZ010000037.1 GCA_039944855.1 Rhodothermales bacterium
GCGGGCGGTACGGGGAGTCGGGCGAGAGCCGCTCGTACTGGGCGAGGACGAAGAGGGCCTCGGCCTCGGCCCCGGCGCCCTCGTGGGCGACGCCGAGGTAGTAGAGCGTCTTGGGGTCGTCGGCGTCGAGGGCGTAGGCGCTCTGGAGCGCCTGGCGGGCGGGGTCGAACCGCTGGAGCTGGGCGTAGGCCTCGCCGAGGTCGCGGAGGGCGCCGGCGTCGGCGGGCTCGCGGAGGGTGCGGGCCTCGAGCTCGGGGAGGCGCGCGCGGAAGTCGGCGGTGGTGAGGGCGGCCTCGGGCGCGCACCCGGCGAGGGCCGAGGCGAGGAGGAGGAGGCACAGCGTGGGGCACGGGCGCAGCAGTCGCATGAGCCGGTCGCGTCGGTGAGAGTTCGGAAAGAAGCGGTACACATCCACTCGTGTCCTGCGCAGCGGCACGACTCGGGCGTGCCACCATCCCCCTCCTCTCGCCCCCGGCCCGGCCCCTCCCGATCGGCCGTCGGCATGAGGCTGGGCTCGGCGGAGCGCACCGCGAGTCTCAGGGTGATGCCCGCCAACTTAACGGAGCCGTAATTCCCAAACAAACAAGAAAATGGCGGCCGTCCAATTGCGGACGACCGCCACCGGAGAGCGCTTGCTCCCCGTCGTTCCTGTGCGCGGCGCGAGCCGGTCACGTCAGGGCGAAGAGCAGCCAGATCGTGAGGGCGAACGTGACGAGCATGAGGAGCAGCGTGCTCGCCTCACCGGCCGTCGTGACACTCTCTTCTCGTTCGTAATGCGGGATCAGGTCGAGGTTGGCCTCGGCAGCCTCGCGGCGGCGGGCGGCATCTTTGGCCGCCTCGGTCCGCTCGACGTCGCGTTCGTTTTGGTAGGCCTCGACGGCGTCGTCGTGGCTGGCGACGAACCGGCCGTAGCCGCTCCACGCCGCTTCGCCCGGGATGCCCTCGGCGCGGACGCGCCACACCAGCTCCGTCTCCCGCACCGGGAGGGCGCCGTAGAGCGTGAGCGCCGTCGTCTCGCCGGCGTTCACCTCCAGCACGTCGCCGGCGAAGTCAGGGCTCGCGGCCACTTGCAGCCGGTAGCCCGTCGCGCCGGGCACGCCGCGCCACGAGAACGGGACGGCCGAGGCGTCGACGACGGCTCCGTCGAGCGGGGCGAGGGGACGCGGCACCTCCGAAGAGGCCGGCGGCGCGGAGGCGGTCGGGGCGGGAGCGGTCGGGGAGTCGGTAGGCATGGACGTGGAGGTTAGGTCAGACGGTCTGGGAGTAGCGCGGCGCGGCGGTCGCCTCGGCGCGGTCGAGGTAGGCGTCGAAGGCCATCGCGGCGTTGCGGACGAAGGGCCGCCCCCGCTCGGGCACGACGATCCGGTCCGGGCCGAGCACGACGACACCCTCGGCTTCGAGCGCCGCGAGGGCGTCGAGCGCATCCGCGAAGTGCCGGTCGAAGTCGATCCCGAAGCGGGCTTCGACGGCGCGCTTGTCAAGAGCGAAGTCGCACATCAGCCGGGTGATGACGTGGCGGCGCAGCACGTCCTCGTCGGAGAGCCTGAGGCCCCGGGCGACGGGCAGGCGGCCGGCATCGAGCGCGGCGTAGTACGCGGCGAGCCCCTTCTCATTCTGGGCGTAGACCCGGCCGAAACCGCCGATCGCGGAAGCGCCGAAGCCGAGGAGCGCGCAGTCGGCGTGCGTCGCGTAGCCCTGGAAGTTGCGGTGGAGCGTGCCGGCGTCCTGCGCCTGGCAGAGCGGGTCGCCGGGTCGCGCGAAGTGGTCCATGCCGACGTGGCGGTAGCCGCGCGCGGTGAGCGCGTCGAAGGCGAGGGCGTAGAGCCGCAGCCGGGCTTCGGCGTCGGGCAGCGCCTCCGCGTCGATGAGCCGCTGGTGCTTCTTCATCCACGGCACGTGGGCGTAGCCGAACACGCTGAGGCGGTCCGGCTCGAGCGACGCCGCGAGGTCGAGCGTCCGCGCGAACCGCTCCGGCGTCTGGTGCGGGAGCCCGTAGATGAGGTCGAACGAGAGCCCCTCGAACCCGAGCGCCCGCGCCCATTCCGTCGCCTGCCGAACCTGCTCGAACGGCTGCACGCGGCCGATCGCCTCCTGCACCACGGGGTCGAAGCTCTGCACGCCGAAGCTGAGCCGGTTGAAGCCGGCGCGGCGGGCCGCTTCGAGGTGCGCGCGCGTGAGCGTCCGCGGGTCGGCTTCGAGCCCGACCTCGGCGTCGGCGGCGACGGTGAAGCGGCGGCGGGTGTGGGCCATCAGCCGTTCGATCCCGGCCGGGCCGAGCGTCGTCGGCGTGCCGCCGCCCCAGTGGATCTGGCGGACGAGCTGGCCCTCACCGACGCGCTCGGCGACGAGGTCGAGCTCGCGTTCGAGGTACGCGCGGTAGCGCTCGACGGGCTCGGGCCGGTCGGTCACGCGCATGTGGCAGCCGCAGTAATGGCACAGCTTCGCGCAGAACAGCACGTGGGTGTAAAGCGAGAGCGGGCGGTCGGGCTCGTCGCGCAGCCGGTCGAGCGCGGCCCCGTAGTCGTCGGGGCCGAAGCCGTCGTGGAAGTGCGGCGCAGTCGGGTAGCTCGTGTAGCGCGGGCCAGGCCGGCTCATCCGGCGGGCGAGGTCGAAGTCGAACGTCATGGGTCAGCGGGAATCGGGGCGGGAATCGAACGGCTCGGAAGCGTCGGGGCGTCGCGGCGGCGCGGGCTCGTCGTCGAGGAGGATGCGGAGAGCGGGCGTCTCGACGTCGTCGAACTGCCCGTCGCGGACGGCCCACCGGAAGGCGAGCACGCCGGCGCCGGCGAGCAGCAGCGCGAGGGGGACGAGGACGTAGAAGACGGTCATGGGTCCGTGGTCATTAGTCCGTAGTCATTGGTCACTGGTCCGTGGTTGCTCTGTCGAGCAGCGTTTCTGTGTCATCCTGAGCTTGTCGAAGGATCTCTCCCGGCACCGCGTTGCTCATCAGAGATGGGCTTCGCCGAGCCCTTCGGGGTTCCTCGGCTGCGCTCGGGATGACACGTAGGGAGGTCTCACGGAGCTCTTCACCGGAGCCGCCGGTGGCCTGCCGTTGTTCCGGCCACGGCGGCGTGCGATTCGCGGTGAACGAGCGCTGGAGGATGGACGAGGCAACTACGACGAGCGACGAGACCGGCATCGCGACGGCGGCGACGAGCGGCGTGACGAGCCCTGCGACGGCGAGCGCGGCGCCGCCGACGTTGTAGACGAGCGAGAGCCCGAGATTGCGGCGGACGACGCCGAGCGTCCGCGCCGAGCCCCGCAGCGCGTCGGCGAGCGGGGCGAGGCCGGGCCGCGTCATGAACACGTCGGCCGCGACGAGGCTCGCCGTGCTGCCGCCGCCGACGGCCACGCCGACATCGGCCGCCCGCAGCGCCGCCGCATCGTTGACGCCGTCGCCGACCATCAGCACCGTCCGCCCGTCGGCCTGCAGCGCTTCGACGAACGCACGCTTGCCTTCGGGCGAAACGCCGCCGTGCGCATCGCCGGGTGCGATCCCGACCTCGGCCGCGACGGCCGCCGCGACGGCGGGGTGGTCGCCCGACGAGAGGAGCACGCGGTAGCCCCGGCGCTGCCAGCGCGCGACGGTCTCGGCGGCCTCGTCCCGCACCGCGTCGCCGACGGCGAGCACGGCGACGACGATCCCATCGACGGCCACCGCGACGGGCGTGTGGCCGCGCGCCGCGAACGCCGCTACGGCCTCGGTGAACCGAGCATCGGCCGAGACCGAGCGCTCGGCGACGCAGTCGAACCGGCCCACGGTCACGTAGCGGTCGCCGACGACGCCGCACACGCCCTGCCCGGCCGTCGCCTGGAAATCGTCGACGTGGAAGCCGTCGTCTTCCGGCCCGCCCCGTAGCCCGGCCGCGCAGCCGCGCGCCTGCACGATCGCCGTGGCGATCGGGTGGTTGCTGTGGGCTTCGAGCGCGGCGGCGTAGTCGAGCGCGTCCTCGTCGCCGACGAAATCGACGAGGCTCATCCGGCCCTCGGTGAGCGTGCCCGTCTTGTCAAGCACGATCGTGTCGACGTCGGTGAGGCGCTGCGTGGCCTCGTCGCTCTTGATGAAGATGCCGGCGCGGGCGGCGCGGCCCGCCGCCACGGCCATCGCGAGCGGCGTCGCCATGCCGAGCGCGCACGGGCACGTGATGACGAGGAGCGCGACGACGTGCTGCGGCATCGCGCCCGGGTCGAGCCACGCCCAGAGCACGGCCGTGACAGCGGCGAGGGTGAGCACGGCGAGGGCGAAGTACCCGCTGATCCGGTCGGCGAGGAGGACGACGCGGGCCTCGCCCCCTTCCTGCTCGCGGACCCACGCGAGGAGCCGTCCGACGCGCGTGGCGTCGCCCGCCGCCTCGACGCGGACGCGGATCGGCGAGCTAAGATTGGTGGCACCGGCCTCGACGGCGTCGCCCTCGGCGACGGGCTCGGGCCGGCTCTCGCCCGTCAGCACGGCGTTGTTGAGCCGGCTCGCGCCCCGCTCCACGATCCCGTCCACGGGCACGACCTCACCCGCCGGGACCTCGACCACGTCGTCGGGCCGGACCTCGTCGAGCCGGACGACTTCGACGGCGTCGGCGTGGACGCGGCGGACCATCGACGGGATGAGCGCGAGGAGGCGTTCGGTGGCGTCGCCCGCGAGGCGGCGCGAGCGGAGCTGGAGCCACCGCGCCGTGAGGAGCGCGGCGATGAGGACGGTGATCGAGTCGAACCAGACCTCGCCGGTCCCCGTCACGGTCGCCCACGCGCTGTGGCCGGTGCCGACGAGGATGCCGAGCGCGATCGGCGTGTCGATGTGGAGGCGGCGCGGGTCGCGCGCACGGAAGGCGAGGCCGAGCGAGGCCCACGCCCGGCGGAAGAACGGCGCGCCGCCGTACGCGACGGCGGGGACGGCGAGGGCGAGGCTGACGTATCGCGCGGCACTCGCGAGCGCCGACGTTTCGCCGTCGAGCCCGGAGTAGAGCGCGAACGCGAGGAGCATCACGTTCCCGGCGAGCGCCCACGTCACGCCGAGCCGGACGAGGAGCCGTCGCTCGGCGTCGGTGCGCTGCGCCGCGTGCTCGCTCCGCATCGGCCGCGCCGCGTAGCCGAACCGGCTGAGCCACCGGCCGATGTCGGAGAGCCGGACCGTCGCGGGGTCGAACGTGAGCGCGAGGCGGGCGCGCGGGAGGTCGAGCCGCGCCGCCGTCACGCCGTCGAGTTCAAAGGGTAGCCGCTCGACGAGCCACACGCACGCCGCGCAGTGGACGCCGTCGAGGAAGAGCTCGACGGAGCGGAGCCCCTCCCCTGCCGGCTTCGTGTGCGCGTCGAGAAATGCGTCGGTGTCGAGCTCGCCGAGTTGGAGCGGGTCGGCCTCGGCGGGGCGCTCCGCCTTCCGCGTGGGTGCGAGGTCGCGGAGCTTGTAATACGTCCCGCCGAACCCGGCGGCGTCGAGCGCGGCGTAGACGACAGAGCAGCCCGTGCAACAAAACGCGACGCCGTCCTCTCTCCCCCGGATCGGGTGCGTCCCGACGGGGAGCCCACAGTGCGTGCACGGCGTCTCGGGGGCGAGGTCCGGCGCGGCGCGGCGAGAAGCTTGGAGCGTAGCGGGCATGGAGCAGCGGAAAGGTCGGAGCCAAGATCCACCGCCGCGCGCACGCGACGTGACAGCCGCCCCGCGTCCTGCGAAGTGGGGCGACGGGGCGGGCGCGTGTAGGGGCGTTCCCCACACGGCGCTGCCGCTGTCTTCGGCTTACCGCACCGGCGGCGGACCGACGGCCGGCTCCACATCGTACGCCGCGCTCAGCCCCTCTACGATCGTCCGCAGCACCTCGACACGGGCGTACCGCTTGTCGTCGCCCGCCACCACGGTCCACGACGCCTCGCGCGTATGCGTCTTCGCGAGCATGTCCGCGACGGCATCGTGATAATCGTCGCGCCGCTCGCGGTTACGCCAGTCCTCGTCGGTGAGCTTCCAGCGCTTGCGCGGGTCGGCCTCGCGCTCGCGGAAGCGGCGGAGCTGCTCGTCAGCGCTGACGTGCATCCAGAACTTGAGGACGACCGTGCCGTAGTCGACGAGCTGCCGTTCGAAGTCGCGGATCTCGTCGTAGCCCCGCTTCCACTCCTCCTTTTTGGCGAAGCCCTCGACGCGCTCGACGAGCACGCGGCCGTACCAACTCCGGTCGAAGATGGCGAGGCGGCCGGCTTCGGGGAGGCGGCGCCAGAAGCGGTGGAGGTAGTGCCGCCGCGCGTCTTCGCCCTCCGGCGGGCCGATGGGATGGACGACGTAGGCGCGCGGGTCGAGCGGGGCCGTGACGCGGCGGATCGCCCCGCCCTTGCCCGACGCGTCCCACCCCTCGAAGACGAGGACGATGGGGCGGCGTTCGAGATACACCGGATAGCCCAGCGCCTGCAACGCGCGCTGGTAGTACGCGAGTTCGCGCTGGTAGTCGTCCTTGTCGAGCGACCGGCTCAGGTCGGCGTTGTCGAGGCGAGGCGGCTTCATGCGGGGGCGAGGCGCGCTTCGAGCGCGTCGATAAGCGTGCGGTAGACGGCGTGGCGCGTCGCGTTCGGGCATGTCGCCGGGAGGACGGTCCACGGCG
Source organism: Rhodothermales bacterium (assembly GCA_039944855.1). Taxonomy (NCBI): domain Bacteria; kingdom Pseudomonadati; phylum Rhodothermota; class Rhodothermia; order Rhodothermales; species Rhodothermales bacterium. The sequence continues at coordinate 6,579 of JBDUXZ010000037.1, forward strand.
CGGCGTCGGTGTGGGTCCGCTCCAGCGCCTCCTCATAGACGGGCAGCCAGGCGTCGTAGCGGTGGTGATTCTGCCAGTCCTCGGGCGTGACGCGCCACGCCGTCACGGGGTCGGCCAGGAGGGCTTCGAGGCGGCGGCGCTGCTCCTCTTTGCTGATGTGGAGGAAGATTTTTACGAGGAGGTAGCCGTCATCGACGAGTGCACGCTCGAACTGGAGTATCTCGTCGTAGGCCCGCTTCCACTGCTTCTTCGTGACGTGGCGGTCGATACGCTCGACGAGGACGCGGCCGTACCAGCTCCGGTCGTAGAACGCCCACTCGCCGTGGCCGGGGATCTTCCGCCAGTAGCGCCAGAGCCACGGCCGCGCCGCCTCGAACGGACGCGGCGCGCGGATCGGGTGGACGGTGAACCCGCGCGGGTCAAGCCGTTCGGTGAGGGTGTGGATCATCGAGCCCTTGCCCGAGGCGTCCCAGCCCTCGAACGCCATCATCAGCGGGAGGCCGGCCTCGCTCGCCGCGCGGTGCAGTTCGGCGAGGCGATCGCGGAGGTCGGCCTCCTCTTCCCCGTAAGCTTCGTCCGAGAGCGTGCGCGTCAGGTCTACGGTGTCGAGCATCATCAGGAGGGGTCGAGCGTCGGCATGGTGCCGAGCGGGGCGCCGTCCGTCGGGAACGCGACGCTGCGCTGCTCGACGGCTTTGGCGATGCGCTTGGCGAAGTAGTAGACCCGCTTGAGGTACTCGATCAGCTCGGACTCGAAGCGGTAGAGGCTGAGCCGGTCGGGGTCGTCGGCCGTCAGGCGGTGGGCGAGGTGGGACTCGGCTTCGTCGGCGAGCCGCTGGATCTCGGACTTGGCGTCGATCACCTCCGCGGCCATCGCCGGGCTGTCAGCATCGAGCGCTTGGAAGGCGAGCTGGACGGTCCAGCACACCCGCTCGTGGAGGGCTTCGAGCCGCTCGCGCGTGCCCTCGCTGACGGTCATCCCCACCCCGAGTCGTTCGAGCCCAGCCCGCACGAGGTTCGTCTCGACGAGGTCGCCGATGTTCTCCATGTTGTTGGCCGCTTCGAGGTAGTCGAAGTGCTGCTCGGTCTGGGCGCGGTCGAGGTTCTCCTGCGCGAGTTTGCCGAGGTAGCCCACGACGGCCTCGTGGAGCCTGTCCACCTCATCGTCGAGCCGTTCGAGCGCCCTCAGCTCTTCTAGTTCGCCGTCGAGCGCGACGGGGAGGGCCTCGCGAACCATCGCATACGCCCGCTCGCCGATCCGGCGGAGCTCCATCCGCACCCGGTCGAGCGCGAGCGCGGGCGTGTCGAAGAGGATCGGGTCGAGGTAGCGCGGCTGCACGACGGCGCCGTCGGCCTCGGACCGCTCCGGGACGAGGCGCCGCACCAGCCACGCGAAGGCCCCCGTGAAGGGCAGGAAGAGCAGCGTGTTGGCGACGTTGAAGAGCGTGTGCGCGTTCGCGATCTGGCGCGGCGCCTCGGCGGCCAGCCGCGCCGCCCCCACCAGCTCCGGGTGACTCGGCGAGATGGCGCGCACGACCTCGGCGAGTTGGACCACGAGCCCGAACCAGATCACTACGCCGACCACCTTGAACACGACGTGGGCGACGGCGGCGCGCACGGCCTCGCGCGGCTTCCCGATCGCCGCCAGCATGGCCGTGGCGCACGTCCCAATATTCGCCCCGAAGACGAGGGCGATCCCCGCCTCGAGCGAGAGGAAGCCCTGGCTCGCGAGGACGATCACGACGCCCATCGTGGCCGACGACGACTGGATCACGGCGGTGAACACGGTGCCGATGAGGATCCCCACGACCACGTTATCCATCTGCTGCATCAGCGCCATGAACGGCGCGTAGCTGCGCAGCGGGTGCGTGGCCTCGCTCATCAGCTCCATCCCGAAGAAGATCAGCCCCAGCCCCAGCACCATCGTGCCGTACTGCCGGACGCGGTCCCGCTTCGAGACGAACTGCATCACGAACCCGACGGCGACGAGCACGAGCGCGTACTGCGTCACCTTGAAAGCCACGATCTGCGCCGTGAGCGTCGTCCCGATGCCAGCCCCGAGGATCACGCCGATCGACTGCGGCAGCGTCATCAGCCCCGCCGAGATGAACCCGACGACGAGCACCGTCGTCACCGACGACGACTGGATCACGGCCGTGACGAGCGCGCCGGCGAGCACCCCCGTGAAGCGGTTCTTCGTCAGCCGGGCCAGCAGCGTCTTCATGCCGCCGCCCGCGACCTGCTTGAGGGCGTCGGTCATCTGCTCCATCCCGAAGAGGAACAGAGCGAGGCCGCCTGCGAGGCCGATCACGATCGGCCCAGCGTTGATGGCATGGGTGGGATCCATGCGCGCGTGGAAAGATGCGTACGTGGGAGGAGTCCGCTGCGCCCGTCGCGGCGGAGATCACGAGGGTACGGCGGAACCCGGTTTCCTACAACCCCTGTGGCAAATCGGAACGCGGCGGACGAGCCCGCCTCAGCGCGCGACGTCGCGGCGGATCTCCGTCACGAACTGCTCGTCGCCGCGGCGGGCGGTGACGGCGAAGTCCCACAGCCCGTCGGCGTTGAGAGGCACGAACTGGCGGTAGACGCCGGGCGCGTCGGACGAAGCGAGCGGGATCCGAGCGACGGTGGCGGCGGACTGCGGACGGCTTACGCGGAGCAGCCCGTTCAGCCCCTCGACCGGTGCGCCCTCGCGGTCCCGCACCACCACGTCGACGGCGCAGAGCCCGCCCTCGCACGCGCCGACCTCGACGCCCGCGCTCCAGCCGAGCGCGTTGCTCGCCGCCTGCGCCGCCTGCTCGTCGTCGAACGCGATGGCGGAGTCGTAATACGCCTCGACGACTTGGGCACCCCCGTCAGACTGGGCGGCGAAGAAGGCTTGAAAGGCGGCGAAGATCGACAGGAGCAGGAGCGCGATGACGAAGCCGGGCCACGCGATGTGCGACGGGATGAGCGGCGGCTTGCGCGGCGGCGCGACCTCGTCGGCGGCGGCATGGCCGTCGCCGGCGAACGGGCCGGATTCGGGAAGCGGGGTTGGGGTCACGGGAGCGGGGGCTTGGCGGGAAGGAGGCGGAGGCATGCCGGTGTTACTGCGACGGGCCGAGGAGGGGGAACGGGACGATTTGCTCCGAGCCGTCGCTGAAGACGATGCGGAAGACGGCGTCACGGCGGTCGGCCCCGGCGAAGAGCGCGCGCGGGACGACGACGAACGCCTCGACCCGCTTCATCTCCGCCGACGCGAGCGGCACCGGCTGCACGCCGACGATCTTCACCTCGGCCTCGGCCGGCTCGACGGCTTCGATCTCGAACGTCGCCGCCGACGGCGTCTGGTTACGGACGCGGAAGCGGAGCCGGTTCGCGACGGTCCCGTCGGGCAGTTCGACGAACGGCTCGCCGACGGCGCGGCCCACGTTCACGTCGAACGCCCCGCGCGAGACCACGCCAACGCCGAGCATCGTCATCACCGTGAGAAAGAGGCCGGCGTAGATCACCGTGCGCGGCCGGAGGATGCGCGTCTTCAGCCCCTCCAGTTCGTGCTCCGACGTGTAGCGGATGAGCCCCGGCGGCTTGCCGATGTTCAGCATGATCTCGTCGCAGGCGTCGATGCACTGCGTGCAGGCGATGCACTCCATCTGGAGCCCGTCGCGGATGTCGATGCCGGTGGGGCAGGTGCGGACGCACGCGAAGCAGTCGATGCAGTCGCCCTGTTTGGGGATCAGCCCGGCCTCCTCCTGCTCGATCTTCTTCTTCGAGCGGCGGGCGCGCGGCTCGCCCCGGCGCGGGTCGTAGGACACGATCATCGAGTCCTCGTCCACGAGCACCGATTGGATGCGGGCGTAGGGGCACGCGATCGTGCACATCTGCTCGCGGAAGTAGCCGAAGTCGTAGAGCACGAGCGCCGTCGTGACGGCCATCAGCACGAAGAAGCCCCAGTGCTCCGTCGGCGGCCCCGTCATCCACTCGATGAGCCGGTCCCACCCGACGAAGTACGACACGAAGACGTGCGCGAGGGCGAGGGAGATCGCGAGGTAGATCCCCCACTTCGCCACCTTCCGCCACGCCTTGTCGAGCGTCCACGGCCCCTCGTCGCGCCGCTTGCGGACGTGCTCTTTCCCTTCGATCCACCGCTCGATCGGGCGGAAGACGAACTCGAGGTAGACCGTCTGCGGGCAGCCCCACCCGCACCACACGCGGCCGAGGAGCGCCGTGAGGAGGATGACGAAGACGAGCGCGCTGAGCCCGAGGAGCAGGAGGAGGAACGTGTCCGTCGGGTAGAACGTGATGCCGAAGAGTGCGAACTCGCGGTGGATGAAGTCGAGAAGGATCGCCGGCCGGCCGTTGATGCGGAGGATGGGGAGCGCGACGAAGAGCACGATCAGCCCCCACCCCATCACGAGGCGTTGCCGGTAGAACGGGCCCTTGCTCAGCGTCGGGTAGATCCACTTCCGGTTGCCCTCCAGGTCGAGCGTGGAGAGCACCGCGTCGGGCGATTCGAGGATGTCGACGCTGTCGGCGTCGATGAACGAGCGTGCGGCCATGGGGGCGGGCGTTTGGGAGAGACGACCCAAGATCGCGCGGCCCCGTGCTCGCCGCCGCCGTCCGACGCCACGGCCTGCCGCAAGGCGGCCCCGTCCCCCACCGTGGGGGGATTCCTTACACGCTGCGCTGTCGCCCCGGCGCTAGCCAGGCGCTAGGCCCCTTCGTAGGGGTCGAGCTCGCCCTCCGGCTCTTTGGCGCCGGCGGGGTCGGTGTCGTCGATGGAGCGGATGAAGGCGAGGAGCTCGGCGCGCTCTTCGGCGGAGAGCACGTTCTCCCACGGCGGCATCCCCTTCGCCGGCACGCCGACGGCGAGGATCTCCCAGATCGCCTCGTTCGAACTGCCGTGGACCCAGTAATCGTCGGTGAGGTTGGGGCCGATGAGGCCCTGCCCCTCGTTGCCGTGGCAGGAGGCACACGTCGCCGCGTAGACCTCGGCGCCGGCCGCAGCCATCTCGGCGTCGCTCGCATAACGCATGAGGGCGCGCTCGTCGGTCTCGAAGGCGGGGCCGCTCGCGGCGTACGCATCGCGCATCTCCACGAGCTCGGCCTGCGCCTCGGCGAGGTCGTCCTCGTAGGTGTCGACGAAGCCGAAGACCTCGATGCCGAGGAAGTACACCACGCCAAAGACGACGGTGATGACGAAGAGCCAGACCCACCAACCGGGCATCGGGTTGTCGTACTCGCGGATGCCGTCGTACTTGTGGCCGGGGATGACTTCGTCGGCGGCGCCGCCGACGAGGAGGGAGCCGGACTCGGGCGCTTTGGGAGACTCGGGAGGGGGCTGGCTCATGTCAGGGGCGGTTGCCGTTGTCGGAGGACGCGCGCGGGAGTTCGGGCGCGTCGTCGAGGGGGAGGTTCTTGTCGTACTCGCGCTTCCGCTTCGAGAGCGTGAAGGCGTAGATCACCATGAGCACGAAGGCGACGAGGAAGGCGATGAGCCCGATCTGGGCGAGGATGCCGGTCTCCATCGCGCGGACCACTTCTTTCATCATGGCTGGTCGGGGGCTTGAATTCCGTCGTCTGCGGGATCGTCTACGACGGTGCCGTCTTCGCTCCGGTCGAGGTCCACGTCGTCGGGCTCGGTGCCCGGCGGGAGGTCTTCGACTTCGAGGTCGGTGCCGGGGAGGTCGCCGGGCTGTTCGTCCTGCATGGTTTCGATGATCTCCTCGCGCTCGTGCTCTTCGAGGTCGTCCTCGGCGGGGGCCGCTCCGAGGAAGGTGCCGAGGCGCTGGAGGTAGGCCACGACGGCGGCGATCTCCTTGTCTTCGAGCCCGGCCGGCCCGCCCTGCTCCACGACGGAGGCGGCGACGGCGGCGGCCTGCGCGCGGGCGAGGGCGACGGCGTTCTCGACCTCCTCGTCGGAGTACGGCACGCCGACGGTGCGGAGCGCGCGGAGCTTGCCGGGGATGTCGTCGAAGTCGAGTTCGTGCGAGAGCAGCCACGGGTACGGCGGCATGATCGAGCGCGGGGACGTGGAGCGCGGGTTCTCCATGTGACGCACGTGCCACAAGTCGGGGTACTTCCCACCGACGCGGGCGAGGTCCGGCCCGGTCCGCTTCGAGCCCCAGAGGAACGGGCTCTCGTAAACGGTCTCGCCGGGCTTCGAGTAGTCGCCGTAGCGCTCGATCTCGTGGCGGAACGGGCGGACCATCTGGCTGTGGCAGCCGACGCAGCCCTCGCGGATGTAGAGGTCGCGGCCGGCGACTTCGAGCGGCGTGAACGGCTCGACCGTCGCGATGTCCTCCACCTGGTCGTCGACGAGCACGAGCGGGAGGAACTCGACGACGCCGCCGACGAGCACGGCGACCGTGGTGAGGGCGGTGAAGACGAGGGGCCACCCTTCGAGCCGGCGGTGGAAGCCGTTGGTGTCGAGGAATTTCATGGGGGATCGGGGTAGGGGCGCAGCATGCTGCGCCCGTACGGGGAAGGCGGGAAGATCAGTGGGCGGCGTCGGCGGGCTCGGCCTGGAGCGGGAGCGCGACGGAGGGGTCGGGGAGGTCCTTCGGCGCGCGGCGGACCGTCATCCACATGTTCACCATCAGCATCATCACGCCGACGAGGTAGAGCGTCCCGCCGATGAGGCGGACCCAGTACATCGGCTTGATCTGGACGACGGTCTCCATGAAGTCGGGGTAGACGAGGCGGCCGGCTGTGTCGAACGCCCGCCACATGAGCCCCTGCGTGATGCCGGAGTTGTACATCGCGAGGACGTACATCAGAATTCCGACGGTGCCCGTCCAGAAGTGCCAGTTGGCGAGTTTCTCCGACCACAGCGGCGTCCGCCAGAGCCGGGGCAGCAGCCAGTAGATCATCCCGAACGTGAGGAACCCGTTCCAGCCGAGCGCGCCGGAGTGGACGTGCGCGATGTTCCAGTCGGTGTAGTGCGAGAGGGCGTTGACGGACTTCACCGAGAGCATCGGGCCCTCGAACGTGGACATCCCGTAGAACGTGATCCCGACAACGAACATCTTGAGCACGACCGAGTCGCGGAGCTTGTGCCACGCGCCGCGCAGCGTGAAGAGCCCGTTGATCATCCCGCCCCACGACGGCATCCAGAGCATGACGGAGAACACCATCCCGAGCGTCGCCGCCCACTCCGGCACGGCGGTGTACTGGAGGTGGTGCGGGCCGGCCCAGATGTAGATGAACACGAGCGACCAGAAGTGGATGATGCTGAGCCGGTACGAGAACACCGGCCGCTCGGCCGCCTTCGGGAGGAAGTAGTACATCAGCCCGAGGAACGGCGTCGTGAGGAAGAAGGCGACGGCGTTGTGGCCGTACCACCACTGCACGAGCGCGTCCTGCACGCCGCGGTAGATGGGATAGCTCTTGAGGAGGTCGGCCGGGATCGCGAGGCTGTTCCCGATGTGGAGCATCGCCACCGTGATGATGGTGGCGATGTAGAACCAGAGCGCGACGTACATGTGCTTCTCGCGGCGTCGCCACAGCGTCCCGAAGAAGTTGACGGCGAAGACGACCCAGATGAGCGTGATGGCGATGTCAATCGGCCACTCCAGCTCGGCATACTCCTTCGACGTCGTATAGCCGAGGGGGAGCGTGATGGCGGCGCTGACGATGATGGCCTGCCAGCCCCAGAAGTGCACCTTGCTCATCACGTCGTTGAACATCCGCGCCTTGCACAGCCGCTGTGTCGAGTAGTAGATCGCGGCGAAGATGGCGTTTCCGGCAAACGCGAAGATCACCGCGTTCGTGTGGAGCGGGCGGAGCCGCCCGAACGAGAGGTACTCGCCGAGGTTGGCCTCGGGGAACGGGAGCTGCAGCGCGATCAGCGCGCCGACGAGCATCCCGATGAAGCCCCACAGCACGGTGGCGTACACGAACATCCGCACGATGGCGTCGTCGTACGAGAAGACCTCGAAGCGCGAGCGGTCGCTGCGGAGGAGGGCCGCTTGGGCGGTCGAGGAGGGAGGGATAGCCATAGGTCGCGGAAGCAGGTGCGGAACGGGGCAGGAGCGAGGGTCGGCGTGATGCGGAAAGGACGGGGGCAAGTAACCCCGCCGCGTGGAGGCGGGCTGACGGTGCGCGGTGCGGCGCGGTGTGGGGCACCTCTGTAGGGGCCGGTAGGGCGTTCCCCTACATCCACGCGAGCTGGATGCGCTCGCGCACGGCTTCGAGCACGCCGGTCCACGGCACCGCCTCGACGGCGAGCGGGACGACTTCGACCGGACACGGCGCCCGCGCGGCGACGGCCTCGGCCACGCTCCCGTGCAAGAGGCGCTGCACGCCCCGGCGGCCGTGCGTCCCCATCACGATGAGGTCGGCCCCGATGTCGCGGGCGCAGGCGAGGATCGACGGCGCGGGGTCGGGCGCGAGCCGCTGCTCGACGGTGAGGCGCACGTCGTCGCCCGCGTGGGCGGCGGCGAGATGCTGGAGGGCATCGCGCGCCACCGTCCGCATCCGCGCCCGCAGCGCGCGCGTCGACTCGGACTCGACGGCCTCCGGCGGGAGGTCGTGCAGGAGCGAGTCGAAGACGTGGAGGAGGTGGACGCGGGCGCCGAGCGAGCGCGCCTTCTCGACGGCGTGGTCGAGCACGGCGGCGTCCTCATCCGAGAGGTCGGTGGGGACGAGGAGTGTGGAGGGAGGCGACATGGGAAGCCGTAGCGATCAGGCCGGCAGGTCCGCCGAGGGCTCCCCTGCTCCCGTCGCGGTGCCCTCGTCCCCGGCCTCGTGCGCGGCAGTGCGGGAAACGCACGACCGGCAGCACGCGCCGCCCGAACTCCGGACGCACGGCCCCGCCGGGAGCGCCGAGGGGAGCAGGAACGCGGGATCCGCCGCGCCGAGCAGCGGCAGCGTCTCCGGCGTCAAGGAGGCAGGGGGAACGAGTTCGGGAGCCATAGCCGGTCGGTGAGTTGGTAGGGAAGGCAGGGTTCAGACGCCGACTTCCGGCTCCGGCGTCGGGCGTGCCGAGCGGTCGGCCGCGAGCGACTCGGCCTGCTGCACGTCGGCATCACTCTTCGTGACGAGGACCGGGCAGCGGGCGAGGCGGAGCACACGCTCGGCCACGCTCCCGAGGAGGAGGTGCTTGAGGCCCGAGAGCCCGCGCGTCCCCATCACGATGAGGCCGCTCCCGAGCCGCTCGGCTTCCTTCACGATCACGTTCGGCGACTGCCCGACGCCGACGTGGACGCGGACGTCGAGCGCCGTGCCGGGCGCCGCCGCCGTCTCGTCATCGACGAGGCCATGGAGCTGTTCGAGCGCGTGCTCGGCGAACTGCGGGCCGTACTCGTAGACGATGAACCCGGTATCGTAGAACGCGGGCACGGGAACCGTCTCGCCGACGTGGAGCAGGTCGAGCCGCGCGCCGAGGAGGCGGGCGAGGCGGACGGCCTGCCGCACGGCGGCCTTGCTCGACTCGGAGAAATCGACAGGCACGAGGATGGACGCGATCTCCTCTACGGTCGGCCCATTCGCGCGCACGGTGAGGACCGGGCACGGCGCCCAGCGAACGACCTCTTCGGCGACGCTGCCGAGCAGCATCCGCCGCAGCCCACTCCGCCCATGCGTCCCCATCACGATGAGGTCGATGTCATGCTCCTCGGCGTAGCGGAGGAGCGCCGGCGCGGCGGCCACATCGCGCACCACGGCGTGCTCCATCTTCACGCTGCCGGGGTCGAAGCGGACGTGCTCGTCGCGGTCGTGCTCGACGCCTTCCTTGAGCCGCTCGCGGAGCTTGTCGAGCGCGTCGGCCCCGGTGTCGGAGCGGCCGTAGGGGTCGGCGTGGAGCACGTCGGCGTGGACGACGTGGACCGTCGCCCCGGACTGGGCGGCGAGGAAGAGCGCGGTTTCGAGGGCGCGCTCGGCGCACGGGGAGAAGTCGCGCGCGACGAGGATGCTGCGGATCGGTTTCATGGGGGTCGGGGGAAGCGGCGGCGTTCCGGCCTGAGCGCGTCAGGCCGGGAGCCGCTCGATGTGGCGAAAGAGGTCGGAGTAGGCGGCGGATTCGGCGGGGCGCGTGTAGGGTGGCGTGGCGGTGCCGCCCCCGCTGAGGAGGAGGACTTGGCCGGTCACGCCGCGAGCCTCGCTGGAGGCGAGGAAGCGGGTCGTGTAAGCCGCATCGTAGAGTTGGTGCGAGCGGCGCTGCCGGTCCACGCGCACGGCCGCCGCCGAGCCCAGCGCTGCCATGTCGAGGGTGTGGTCGGCGCGGGCGGGGTCCTCCATCGCCACGCCGTTGAGCGTGACGCCGCGGTCGTGGAGCGCCGTCGCGGCGGCGTGCACGAAGGCGCCGAACGACGACACGGCGACCTTGCAGGCCGCCTCGCCGAGCCGCCCGGGCCATGCGCCCCGGAGGAGCGCCGTCAGCACGACGTTCCCCTCGGGCTGCCGCTCCAGCGCCGCCCCCGCCATACGGACGGCGGGAACGAACGAGGCGAGGTCGACGGAGAGCGCGCCGTCCCCCGCCCCGTTCCGCACCGTCACCTCGCCGTTGACCACGACGGCGTCGACGCGGCCGAAGGTGCTGAGCGCGGTGCGGATGATGAGGCGGGCGCCGGCGTCCGTCGCCGCGTCGGCCTCCACGAAGACCGGTTCCGCCTCGAGGCCGTGGAGCGCGCGGATGCGCTCGACCTCGGCCAGCACGGGCCGGGCGGCTTGGGCGTTGGCGTCGGAGAAGAGGATGCAGCGTGACTCGCCGGCGAGGCGGCGGGCGACGGCTTGGCCGATGGGGCCGGCGATGCCGGTCACGACGGCCACGGTGCCGACCATACTTGGGGTCGGCGAAAGGGACGCAGCTTCCATGGGAGCGGGCACTGGGGGTGGACTCGGAGGTTCAGCCCCAGGCTACGCCGTCCGCTCCCGCGCCGCTGACAGGCTGCGCGCCGCCCGCATCGTGGGGTCCTTGCGCCCGCCGATGTGGGGGAAATCCTCGCACGAAGAGACGATGAAGGGGCGAGCGGAAGAGACGAAGCGTGGAAGAGTGCCAGCCTTCGCTCTCGGTGCTCCGTAGCTCCCCGATTCCTCGTCTCCTCGATTTTTCGTCTCCTCGTCTCCTCCGATCAGTGCGCGCCTTCGCCCTCGACCCACTGCACGGCCTGCTGCAGCAGTTCTGTCCCCGTCTCGATGTTGAGCTTCTGCTTGATCCGCGCGCGGTAGCTCTCGACCGTCTTCACCGAGAGGTGCAGCCGCTCGGCGATCTCGCGCGTCGGCAGCCCACGCCCCGTCATCTCGAACACCTCCAACTCGCGGTCGGAGAGCACTTCGAGCGGGGACTGCATCGGGGCCTTCCGCCCCACGGCCGCCCCGAAGAGCAGCCGGTCCTTCAGCTCGTCGCTCATATAGATCCCGCCGCGGAGGACGTGGCGGACGGCCTGCACGATCTCGTTCCCCGCCTCCAGCTTCATCACGTAGCCCTTCGCCCCGGCGCGGACGGCGCGCTCGGCGTAGAGCGCCTCGTCGTGGCGGGAGACGACGAGCGTGAGGAGGTCGGGGTTGAGCGCGAGGAGGTGCTTCAAGAGCTCGATCCCGCTCATCCCCGGGAGGGAGATGTCGATGAGGACGAGGTCGGGCTTGAGCTTGTCCATCACCGAGAGGGCTTCCTCGGCGTCGGCGGCTTGCCCGACGACCTCGATGTCGGACTCGGCCGAGAGCGTGAGGGCGAGGCCCTTCCGCATGAGCGGGTGGTCGTCGACGATCATCAGGCGGTGCATGGCGAACGGGGCTAAAGGGGGCGAAAGAAAGGGGCGGAGGATCGAGAGATTACGGGCGGTGGCCGTCGAGGAGGATCGTGCAGGTTACGATCGTCCCCCCGTCGACGGCGGGGCGGATGTCGAGGGTGCCGCCGGCGATGCGGGCGCGGTAGTGCATGATGCGGACGCCCATGCCGCGGTTGTCGTCGGGCCGGGCGGGGGCGGCGACGCTTCCGCCGTGGACCCCGGCGACAGGCGTATCGACGGCGGGCGTGTCGGCGCCGCCGGCGCGGATCGCATCGGGGAAGCCGACGCCGTCGTCGTGGACGCGGAGCCGGACCTGCTCCTTCCCCACCGAGAGCGCGATGTCGATGCGGCTGGCGCGGCCGTGGCGGACGGCGTTGCTCACGGCCTCCTGCGCGATGCGGAAGAGGTGCATCGGGTGCGGGACGGCGGCGACGCCGGCGTCGAGCCCGCTCGTTTCGAACGCGCACGTGACGTTGAAGAGCCGCTCGGCGTTCGAGGCGAGCCGCGTGAGCGCGGCGGCGAGCCCGTTCGCTTCGAGCTCGACGGGCACGAGTCCACGTGCGAGGCCTCGGGCGTACTCGTCGGCTTCTTTGATGAACTGCGTGATCTCGCGCGCGTCCTCGGCGACGGGCGAACCGGCGGCTTCGAGCTGCCGCGCGAGGCCGCGCGCGAGCAGGCCGATCCCGGTGAGCTGCTGGCCGAGCCCGTCGTGGAGGTCCTGCCCGATCCGGCGGCGCTCCTCGTCGGCGATGCGGAGGACCTCGAGCTCGAGCCCCCGCCGCTCGGAGATGTCGCGGACGATGCCGGTGAAGATCTTCCGCCCCTCCAGCTTCACCTCGCTCACGGCGAGGTCGAGGGGGAACGTGCTGCCGTCCTTGCGGCGGCCCGTCACCTCGCGGCCGATCCCGATGATGCGGCGGCGGCCGGTCTGGTGGTAGGCGTGGAGGTAGCCGTCGTGCTCCTCGTGGTAGGGCTCGGGCATGAGCACGCGGACGTTCTTCCCGATCACCTCGGCGGCGGCGTAACCGAAGATCCGCTCGGCCGCCGGGTTGAACGTCTCGATGCGCCCCTCCGCGTCGATCGTGATGATGCCGTCGACGGTCGTTTCGAGAATCGCGCGGGCGAGGGCTTCGCTCTCGCGGAGCGCCCGCTCGGTCCGGCTCTCGCCGAGCGCCCCCGCGAGCACGTGCCCCACGGCCGCGACGAAGGCGTGCTCCTCCTCCCCCAGCACGCCGGGCGCCGGCACGCACGCGGCGAGCACGCCGAAGGGCCGCGCCTCGCCGCCGATCCGCACGCACACGCCCTCCACCACCGTCGGCTCGGGCACGAACGGGGGTCGCGCCGTCCGCTCGCGGAGTGCGACCGGGCCGGACGTCTGCAACGCCTCGGTGAGCGGAAGCCCGGCCTCGTCGGATATCCTGCGCTCGCCCGTGCCGTTCGCCTCCGGATGAAGCAGGAGCCAATCCCCGCCCCGGACCTCGAACACGGCGACGAGGTCGGTCCCCAACGCCTCTCCCACCGTGCGGACGGCGCGCTCGACCACTTCCTGCGGCGTTGCGGCGGTTAGTGCGTACTGCCCCAGCGCGGCTACGGCGTCGTACCGCGGCGTCCCGTCGAGCCCCGCATCGGGGTCGCCGGGGAGGGATAGATGGGGGTTCGACGGGGGCATCTCGTACTCGTTGACGGCGGGGAGAGAAGGTAACGACGGGGTCGGGAGGCGTGAATCTACGGCGCACAGACGCACCGGCGGGGCCGCCGAGCGCGATCCGACCGCCTCTCCGTCGCGGCCGTGCGAACCAGGCCGGGCCGGCACGCATTCTGCGAGGCGGGAGCGCGCGTAGCGGCCATCCCGTGGCCTTCTCGCAGTTTTCACGCCCCCGAGCGCGAGGCGGCCCCTAGTCTCAGGAAATTTTCCTACGCCTCCCGCCGCACCCGCTAACTCCTTCCCTCCCTATGTCCTCTCGTTCGCAGCGTGTCGCCTACTTCTGCATGGAGTACGGGCTCGACCTCCGACTGAAAACCTACGCCGGCGGCCTCGGCATCCTCGCCGGTGACCACCTCAAAGGCGCACACGACCACGGATACCCCATCGTCGGCCTCGGCCTGAAGTGGAAGCAGGGCTACGGCAACCAGTCCTTCAACGAGAATGGGAAGCCGCAGACGGACTTCCGCTCGTATACCTACGCCGACGACGTGCTCGAAGACACCGGCGTCGAGGTCACTGTTAGCGTCGCCGACGAGGACGTGCACTGCAAGGTGTGGAAGACGACAGCCTTCGGCAACGTCCCGCTCTACCTCCTCGACACCGACCTCCCCGGCAACCCGGCGCCCCTCATCACGGACCGGCTCTACGGCGGGAGCCACGAGGACCGCGTCGCGCAGGAGATCGTGCTCGGGATCGGCGGCGTCCGCGCCCTCCGCGCGCTCGGGCTCGACATCGACGTGTACCACTTCAACGAGGGCCACGCCCTCCTCGCCGCCTTCGAGCTGATCCGCGAGAAGCGGGCCGCCGGCGCGAGCTACGACGACGCCCTCGCCGCCACGCGCGACGAGATCGTCTTCACGACGCACACGCCCGTCCTCGCCGGCAACGAGCAGCACCCGCTCGACCGGCTGATGGACCTCGGCGCGAACAACGGGCTCACGCGGGCCCAGCTCAAAGCGCTCGGCGGCGAGCCCTTCAACATGACCGTCGGCGGGCTCCGGCTCGCGCGGAAGGCGAACGCCGTCGCCCAGCTCCACGGCGTCACGGCGCAGCTCATGTGGCGCCACGTCGAGGACGGCGCCGAGATCGCCGCGATCACGAACGGCGTCCATCACCCCACGTGGGTCGACTCGGAGATCACCGCGGCGGCCGACGACGCCGACGCGCTCTGGGCGCAGCACCAGCAGAACAAAGAGGCCCTCCTCGACCTCGTCGAGCGCCGCACCGGCACCCGCCTCCGCGCCGACCGCCTCCTCATCGGCTTCGCCCGCCGCGCCGTCACTTACAAGCGGCCGACGCTGATCTTCACCGAGGAGGAGCGGATCGCGCCGCTCCTCGAGAGCGGGAAGCTCCAACTCGTCTTCTCCGGGAAGGCGCACCCGCAGGACGCCGCCGGCCAGGCCATCGTCGCCGAGCTCGCCGCGTTCAGCGAGAAGTACCCGAAGGGCGTCGTCTTCATCCCCGACTACGACATGGAGGTGGGCGCGGCGATGACGCGCGGCGCCGACGTGTGGCTCAACAACCCGCGCCGCCCCAAAGAGGCCAGCGGGACGAGCGGGATGAAGGCGGCCATGAACGGCGTGCTCAACCTCAGCACGCTCGACGGCTGGTGGCCCGAGGCGTGCGACCACGGCGCCAACGGCTGGCAGTTCGGCGACGGCTTCGAGAGCCCGGACGAGGACCTCCTCGACGCCCACGACCTCGAAGGGCTCTACGACGTCCTCTTCGGCGAGGTGGTGCCGACCTACTACGACGACCGCGCCCGCTGGGTCGCGATGATGCAGCAGAGCATCGCCGACACGCACGAGCCCTTCTCCGTCGAGCGGATGCTGCAGGAGTACGACGAGCAGCTCTACACGGCGAGCGCGCCGGCTCCGGCCGCGTAACCCGTTCGAGCAACCCCGGCAGCGGCCGGGCCGTCCGCTCTTTGCATGAGCGGACGCCCGGCCGCTGCCGTATCCTGTCTCCCCGAACCCGGCGAAGCACCGGCCGAACCGAAAGGCCGATCCGTTCGTTTGTCATCTCCCGTCTCGCCAAACCGCGCGTCCATGCCGCTCACGCTGCTCCTCCACGACCTCGCCCTCCTCTACCTCGCCCTCGCCCACGGCGCCGACGGCGAACTCGACACCGCCGAGCAGGCCTCCATGCGGGACCAGCTCCGCGCGTGGGCCCCCGGCACCGACCCCGCCCTCTGCGACCACGCCCTCCGCGAAGCCGGGCTCTCGTACGGCAACGGCGTGGGGAAGGAGAAGATGGACGACCTCCTCCAGCGGCTCCACGACGGCCTCGACCCCGACGGGCGGGCCCGCGTCCTCGCCGACCTCATGGAACTGGCCCGCGCCGACGATGTGGTCGAACCCGGCGAAACCGCGCTGATCGACCGGGTGGCCGCCGCGTGGGCCACGTGATGGCCCCGCCCGCTTAACCGGACTACGGCTCATGCACGTCCCCTCCGGCCCCGACGTCCTCCGACGTGTCCAGCGCCGCCTTCGGCCCAACAAAAAGCCGCCCGGCGCCGTCCCCGGCACGCTCGTCTACGAGGGCGAAGAGCCCGAGGCCCCCGTCCGCATCCACGCCTTCGACTACGGACCCGCCCGCTTCGAAGAACGCGAGATCGCCGACGTCGCCGCGTGCGCCTCGCTCCGCTCCTCCAGCACCGTCACGTGGATCGACGTCGACGGCGTCCACGACGTCGGCATCGTGGAAGCGATGGGTCGGCTCTTCGGGCTCCACCCGCTGACGCTCGAGGACATCGTGAGCACGGACCAGCGGCCGAAGCTCGAGGAGTACCCGGAGTACGTCTACCTCGTCCTCCAGATGATGCACTACGACCACGCGACGTGCCGGATCGAGCCGGAGCAGGTCAGCATCGTCTTCGGGCACGGCTTCCTCCTCTCCTTCCAGGAATCCAAAGAGGGCGACGTGTTCGACCCCGTCCGGCAGCGACTCCGCGAGGGGCGCGGCCATCTCCGGCAGATGGACGCCGACTACCTCGCCTACGTCCTCCTCGACGTCGTCGTAGACTACTACATGGAGATCCTCGAAGGCCTCGGCGAGCACATCGAAAGCCTCGAAGACACCGTCACCCTCCGCACCGACACCGACGGGCTCCGCGCCATTAACGGGCTCCGCAGGCAGGTCATCGCGCTGCGCCGCTCGATCTGGCCGCTCCGCGACGTGATCGTGGCACTGGAACGGAGCGACCGCCCCTTCGTCACGGCCGCCATCGACCCCTACCTCCGCGACGTGTACGACCACACCGTCCGCACGGTCGAACTCATCGAGTCGGCGCGCGAGATCCTCTCGTCGCTCGTGGAACTCCACCTCTCGACGGTGAGCAACCGGATGAACGAGGTGATGAAGGTGCTCACGATCTTCGCGACGTTCTTCCTCCCGCTCACGTTCATCGTCGGGATCTACGGGATGAACTTCGACCCGGCCGCCTCCCCGCTCAACATGCCCGAGTTGGCATGGCGCTGGGGCTATCCCTTCGCGTGGGCGCTGATGCTGGGCGTAGCTACCGCGATGTACTTCTTCTTCCGGCGCAAGGGCTGGCTCTGACCGCGAGGCAAAAAAAGAAGCCCCCGAGTCGGCGGGGACTCGGGGGCTTAAGCTTCGATCGTGGCGGTCCGGACGGGACTCGAACCCGCGACCTCTGCCGTGACAGGGCAGCGTTCTAACCAACTGAACTACCGGACCGGGCTGCGACCGAAGCGGGGCTATAATACCGCGCATCCGGAGCGAAGCGCAAGCGGCTCGAAAGCCTCCACAGGTTCTTTACCTGACGGGGACCCCCGAGCCGCCGCACCGACGTGCGGCGCTACGCGGCCGGAGCGTTTACGCGGCCTGCGCCGCCCACGACTGGCACCAGCCAGCGGGCGATACGGGTCCGGCGAAGAGCTGGCAGCCGCCGCACGGAGAGCCGCCCTGCGGCTGGGTGTAGAACCGGCAGTTCGCACAGTTCTGCCCTTCGCGGGGCGTGGCGTCGACGTAGCCGAGCGCCTGCCGGGTTTGGAGCGCTTGCGGGTCGAGGGCGTCGTAGCCCTCGCAACTCGACGCTTCGACGACGCGAGCGCCGTCGGACGTGCCTGCGGTGGTGGCCTCATCCCCGCCGCAGGCGGCGAGGAGGGTGGACCCGCCCAGCCCGACCGCGCCGACCGCAGCGAGGCGGCCGAGGAACGAGCGGCGAGAGAGCAGAGAGGGCGTAGTTGGGGCGGGGGACGTGTGGTCTGGCATGGTCAAACGGGGTTTGGGTGAAGAGACGCGGGCCGGGCTGGCGCGGTCGGAGAGCAGCAGCGGCTCTCGCGGAATCCGTTGGATAAGCCCGGCAGGAAGGGAGATTGGACCTGTTTGCTTCCTGTCAACGACGTACTCCGCATTCCGGTCCCGTTGGAGCAAAGTCACCCGACACAAAAAGTCCCGGCCAGCGCGGGGCTGGTCCGGGACTTCGGGAGGTGGCCAGAGGCGGACTTGAACCGCCGACACACGGATTTTCAGTCCGTTGCTCTACCAACTGAGCTACCTGGCCGGGTGTGGAGAATATACGCGGCGCATGTGCTCGGTGACGCCGCGCCGGAGTTAGAGACTTAGTGAAGACGCTGCGGACACTCATCGGAGGCACCCCGCGAGACCGGCCAGCCCGCCGAGCAGGATACGAATCACACCTCCTGGCTGGACGCAGAGTCAGCCGTCACGCACGGGACGGATTAGCGAAGCGCGGGCGAGATCGTGGGCTACCGGTAGCCCGCCGCTTGCAACTCGAACAGTTCGGCGTAGCGGTTGCCCGCCGCGAGCAACTCCTCGTGCGTGCCGATCTCTTCGAGCCGGCCGTCGGCGAGGACGAGGATGCGGTCGGCCATGCGGACGGTCGAGAAGCGGTGCGAGATGAGGACGGCGGACTTGCCCTCGGTCAGGTCCTTGAAGCGCTGGAAGACCTCGTACTCGGCGCGGGCGTCGAGCGCGGCCGTCGGCTCGTCGAGGATGAGGAGCTGGGCGTCGCGCATGTACGCCCGGCCGAGCGCGACCTTCTGCCACTCCCCGCCCGAGAGGTCGACGCCGGTTTTAAACCGCTTACCGACGACCTGCTCGTACCCATCGGGCAGCTTCTCGATCACCGAGTCGGCGAGGCTCCGCTGCGCGGCGCCCTCGATGCGCGGCCGGTCCTCCCGCTCACTGATCCGCCCGACGGCGATGTTCTCGGCGGCGGTGAGGTGGTAGCGGACGAAGTCCTGGAAGATGACGCCGATGTTCGCCCGCACGTCGGCGAGGTCATATGCCCTCAGATCGTGGCCGTCGAGGAGAATGCGGCCCTCGTCGGGGTCGTAGAGCCGGGCGAGGAGCTTGACGAGCGTCGTCTTCCCCGCCCCGTTCTCGCCGACGAGCGCGAGCGCTTCACCCGCCCGGAGGTGGAAGGAGAGGTCCCGGAGGATCCAGCGCTCGGCGCCGGGATAGCGGAAGCCGACGCCCTCGAACGTGAAGCCGTGGCGGATCGGCTCGGGGAACGGGAGCGGCTCAGCGGGCGACGCCACGCGGGGCGTGATCTCGAAGAACGAGAAGAGGTCGTCGAGGTAAAGCGCCTGCCCGGCCACCGTTGAGAAGCTGGCGAGGAGGCCTTCGAGGAGGGACCGGAGGCGGCCGAACGAGCCGGCGAGGAACGTGAGGTCGCCGATCGTGAAGTCGCCGCGGACGGTGCGGTAGACGATCACGGCGTAGGCGGCGTAATACCCCAGCGAGCCGACGGCGGCGAGGCCCGCACCCCACCCGGCGCGGCGGACGGCGAGGCTGCGGTTGGCCCGGTAGAACGCGTCGGCGAGGCTCCGGTAGCGCTCGGTGAGGAAGTCGTTGAGCCCGAAAATCTTGACTTCTTTGGCCGTCTCGTTGCTCGCGCCGGTGTAGCGGAGATAGTCGAGCTCGCGGCGCTCGGGCGTCCACGCATACGTCAGCGAGTACGACTGCGCGTTGAAGTGGGCCTCGCCGAGGAACGCCGGGACGAGGGCGAGCACGAGGAGCACGATGAGCCACGGCGCATACACGAGGAGCCCGACGCCGAAGGTCGCGATCGTGATGACGTTCTGCGCCTGGCTGAACACCTGGCTCATCAGCACCATCCGGCCGGTCGTCTGGCGGCGGGCGCGTTCGAGCTTGTCGTAGAAGTCGGCGTCCTCGAAGTGGGCGAGGTCGAGCGTCGCGGCGTGGGCCATGAGGCGGACGCTCGTCTCGTTCGTGAAGAGGTCGCCGAGGAGGCTATCGAGGAGGGCGACGGCGCGGCCGAGCGTGTCGGAGAGGATCGCGAGGCCGAACTCGGCGGCGACGAGCACGACGAGCGTCTGCAATTCCCCGCTCGCCCACCACGTATCGAGCCCGTCGAGCGCGAGCCCCGCTCCGGCGAGGCGGACGACCTCGTCGATGATGAGCTTGCCGACGTAGAGCATCGCCACCGGGAGGACGGCCCTCACGAGCCGGAGCCCGAGGTTCGCCGCCGTCATCCACGGGCTAACGGCCCAGACGAGCCGGAAGAGCGGGCCGAGGTTGCGGAGCGCGCCGAAGCGCTCCTGCAGCGAGAGGTCGCCCTGCTCGGCCGCCGCCCGTCGCCCTCGGCGGGCGGGGCCTCCGTTGCTCGATCCACCAGAAAACAGTGCCATGCCCGGCACACTCCGCACCCGGCGGGAGGTTTCGCGCGGCCCCTCAACGGAGCGGGGGTGAAGGCGCTCGGCCCCCACCCCCGCTCTCGGTGCACGAATCGCGCTACAGCCCCAGTATCGACCACGCTGCCGCGACGAGGGCGACGACGAGCGTACCCGCGAAGAACCACAGCGCGTAGCGGTCTGCGGGGTTCGGCGCGCCGTTCGTGTTCGTAGGGCGCGGGGTCGATCCGGTGGGGGCGTTCAGAGAAAGAGCCATGGGAGTGCGTAGAAATCGGAGAGAGGACGGAGGCGCAGAGGCCTCGCTTGAGGAGCGGTCACGACCACCCCATCCTCACAACCGATACACGCAGAGCCTGCATAGCTCGGGCGTCGTCCGGTCTGGCCCGAAGGCGTGCACCGAGCCGAGCGTCGCCGGACGCGTTGCGCGACGGGCAGCCTCGCCGGCCCCCTGCCCACCCGCCGCCCACTCGCTGGGCGATGGGCCGCTGAGCGGACGTTCGCCGAACTCCGCCGCTCCGGTCGGGAGCGGCGCCTCCTGCCACCCGAGCGTGTTCGCGAGGGCCACGACGTTGAGCGGGGTCGCGAACACGCTGCCCGAGACACTGCTCATCGCGGGCTGGAGCGCGGTCGCCGTCGTGCCGCGCGTCGCGCCCTGCTGCCCAGCCGCGGCTACGCTTCCGGCAGCGACGAGGATCGCTAGCAGGAGATAGAGTCCGGGATGACGACGGAGCGGTTGCACGAGCGGAGGTTTAGCGATCCGCTTTGAAATCGTATCCGACGGATAGTTCCAGCGACGGCGGCGGCGCTGCTATTTTCATGCAGCGAAGCGTGGAATCCCTCCGTGCACTGGCGGAATCAGCCTGCGAGCACCGGCTCCGGCAGACGGCCGGTGAGGCGCGAGACGGCGCGGATGCACCGGTGCCCCACGTCCACCGGGTCGAGGAACATCATCGGGCATGCGCCGGGGATTACGGCGATGCCGTGGGCGCGGCAGCGGGCCACAGCCGACTCGGAAACGCTACCCGGCCCGATCCCCCGGTGCATCCACAGCCGCGGGATGCCGAGTTCGACACACTCCTCGGCGATGACGGCCGTCGCGGCGGGCGATGTCACGGCCACGACGCCGTCGAGCCGGACGGGCACGGCGGCGAGGTCGGGGTAGCACACGTCACCCTCGACTTCGACGGTGCTAGGGTTGACGGGGTAGACGTCGTAGCCGGCGTCGCGGAGCCGGCGGTAGATGGCGTTCGCGGCCTCGGCGGGGTTGCGGGAGACGCCGGCTACGGCGATGCGCCGCTGCGCGAGGAAGTCGGCGGCGGCGTGTTCGAGCGTGTTCATACGGAACCTCGGATGGTGCACCCCACGATAGGCCGGGGCAACCGAGATCGCTGTCGGACACTCCCCGACCGCAACGTAGGCGAGTCCCTGAATCCGCCTGCGCGCTGCCCACCTGCACCCTGCTCAGCGGTAGCGCTGATCGGCATTCTCTTCAGAGGAGAATGCGAGACGTGGTGGCGCTTATCCGAGACCGGAACGTTGCCGGTAGCGCTCCAGCTCTTCGTCGCTGAGCTCACCCGGAGCGACGAGACGGTAATGGCTCTCGTCCACCTTGCGCACCTCATCTTTCGCTCCCGTTTCATCGACCGTGAACTCGAAGAGCGCAATCACGTCGTCGGCCATGAACTGCGCCGCAATGGGACGGCACACGAGGTTCGGGTATTTCTCCGCGCCGAGCGCCATGTCTTGCTCGATCTGCACGACGCCGATTTCGTCGTTCCCACCCTTCGCTTGGACCGGAAAGACGTAGTGGACCCCTCGCTTATCTACGCCCACGTATAGCTCGTCTGTCTCGACTTGCCCGATCCCCTTGACCGTCGTCCGCAGGTGATTCTGGAGCGAGTAGCAGGTGACCCGGTAAAGATGTCGATCAACCGGTTGCAGTCGAGACTGCCAGCCCCGTGCTCCAAGATGACACCGGGACGCGCTCAGTAATCACCGGGGGGATACAGCGCGTGGTCTGGCATATCAAACGTCTCACCGTGGATCAAACCGCTCACTCGGACTTCCTCTCCCCCGACTAGAGCGTCCAGCTTTCCTACCTGAGCCAGCACGTTATCGAAATCTATAAACTTGCACCTACCAATGATTGACTGGAATGAGGGCCGCATTAGCTGCCTCGCTACATGATCTCGCCTATAACTATTCGAGGATATGTACATTTCAATATTGTTATTTGGCTGCGACAACACCAAGTCGTTAAGGCGGAGAAGACCGCTATATATCGTAGTAGTCGACTCGATTTCGAACGCTTTCCTGACCACATTACGGTCTAGCCAGAGGACGTCAATATTTCGAATGATCCGCCGAGCAACCTCGTCAAATCCAAGACGCGGGAAGCGATCCAACGTGTAAGATTCGAAACGATGAGGCCCTACTGCGAGGTGGCGATCACCTGCAGGGACCCATACGGAATGTCCAGCGGCACGCCCTAAACGGATCAGAGCCCATTGAATCGCGACATGATCCCGGACAGTTGAGGAGACATCTCCATCAACGTCTTCGACTTCGTCTGGATCAACGCTTTCGCCTACTCGAGGCGGATATGCGTTGAGGTAGCGGGTGACGTCCAGCTTAGTGTGACCCGTTGTCTGGAGTATATAGCGTCCCTCATCAAGGAACACGTCAAGGCGGCGCGTACTCACGCCCTCAAGCATCTGGAGTACGAACGGGTGGGGCAGTACCAGTACGTTCTCCGCCGTGCCGCAAACCAAGAGCACAAACGAACCATGCACTGTTTGGGGGAAGACCCCCTCAGAGCTCGCCACTTCCTGCGAAAGGCCGAAGAAGTATTTGTGGCCCCGGAGAAGTTTAGAGTAGTTGATAGAGCAGGCTAGATCTCCGCTGCACCGATACAAACGACTCCTGCCAAACGGCGTCGCGTTACCATATTGCTGAATCAGTAGCTTGACAACCGATTGGACAGCGGATGGAAGGCTCATGGTTTAGTGAGCGATTAGTTCAGGCTCTACTTCTGTACCACACTCTAAGCATTTATAGCAGTCAACGTCGTGCCAAATTGATCGCTTGTAAGTCATATTTCCGTCCAGTAAGTTAACCGAGTAGTACATCACTTCTTCGAACCGATCCTTGTTTCCACAAGCCGGGCACTGAAGCACGAAGCTAGTACGGTTGCTATCTGATTCTCTCATGTGGCAAGGACCATTACAGAGACACTAGTGGAGGCTACCATGTGGACGACCGGATTCGGCTCGATCCCGACGCTCCCGATCCCGAGCTTCTTGCACTCGACGAGCGTCGTCCCCGTGCCGCAATACGGATCGAGGACCCGCATCCCCGGCTCCACTCCGAAGCGAGCCACGTAGTCCCGAACAAGGTGCGGAGGGTACGACAGGACGAAGCGGTACCACTCGTGAATGGGGAGGTCGTCCACATAGGGTCGGTTCAACTCAACCCCTGCTTTCTTCTGCGTGACGTAGGCCATAGATGGATTTCGGTTTTCTACAATCTACGGCCTGTGCCGACCCCGTTGCGTTGCTCCTTGCGAGGAGATACCGGAGTCAGAGGTAGCGGGCGAGCGCGGCGGCCTCGTCGTCGGGGAGGGCGGCGCGGAAGGTCGGGCGGGCCGCTTCGGCCTCGATCCAGGCGGGGACGCCGTCGCGCTTCTTGAGCGCGGCGCTCGTCTTCCGCGGGACCCAGCCGTAGACCTCCGTCTCGCGGTACGCCTTCTTGCTGTCGCCGAAGCCCCAGCGGATGCCGCCGTACGTCGCCGCGTCGCGGCCGTCGAGGCTGAAGCGGTCGTTGAGGTAACAGGCCGTCGCGAACGCGGCCTCGGGCCCAGCGCACCACGGGAGGATCTGCTTGACCCAGTACATGCGGAGGTTGTTGTTCATCCACCCGTCGAGGAGGAACTGCTTCTGGGCGGCGTTCCAGAACACGTCGTCGGTTTCTCCGTGGACCAGCGCGTCGAGGCTTCGGAGGTCGGGGCGCGGGTCGTCGGCGTGCGCGGCGAGCGTCTCGCGGGCCCACGTCGGGAGGCCGCGGAAGCGCGACCAGTCGGCGTCCCAACGGCAGCGGTGGTAGTAGTACTCGCGCCACGTCAGCGTCTCGTCGAGGAATTTGTAGCGCGCGGCCGGGTGGACGTCGCCCGCCTCCTCGGCCGCGACAACGGCGCGGGCCACCTCGCGCGGCGAGAGCACGCCGAAGTGCATCCACGGCGAGAGCTTCGACGTGCCGTCGGGCGTCGCCGGGTTGTTCCGCGTCCACTTGTAACGCCCGACGATCTGTTCGACGGCGACGCCGAGCCGGCCGAGCGCGGCCGACCGGTGCCCGCGGAAGTCCAGCGCGGGCGGCACCGTCATGTCGACACCGGTTTCGGCGATGAGCGCGTCGAGCCCGTCGCCGTCGAGGTCTTCGATGGCTTCGGAGTCGATGTCAAGGTCGCCGTCGAACCGCGCCACGTCGGGCTCCTGCCGCAGATCGGTGGCGAGGTGGAGCGCGCGCTGCGGCGTGTGGGCGGCGCGGAACGTCTTCGTCGCCCCGAGCCGCTGCTCGAACGCATTCATCGGCACGAGGCAGCACGCATCGACGCCGAGCACGGCGCGGTCGAGCCGGTCGGCGAGGGCGTCGGCGTACTCGCGCGTGACGAACGTCGGCACGTCGTCGCAGACGACGGCGGCGGCGCGCTCGGCCAGGCGGGCGACGAGGTCGACCTCGCTCTCCCCTTCGCGCCGGACCCACCGCACGAACCGCAGCCCCCGCGCCTCGACGCCCGGCCCGAGCTCCTGCGACGCTTCGAGGATGAACCGGTGGATGCGGTGCGAGGCGTACGGGTAGCGGTTCTCGAGCGCGTGCAGCACGACGACTGGCAACCCGCGCGCATTCCCGAGCGCGATCGCCGCGTCGAGCGCGGGGTTCTCGTCGGCGCGGAGCGCCTGCATCAGCCAGCACAGCACGTAGTCGCGTCCGCGCGTGATGATGCGGCGGTCGGTGAGCCGGCGTGTGCGGAGGCGGAGGAGGTCGAGCGCGTCGTCAGCCATCGGTCCGGTCCTCCACGTCGAAAAGCGGCGCGGGCTTCGGGAGCTTCGCCTTTTTCGTCTTCCGTGGCGCGTTCGACGTCCACGTCCGCGCGCTCGCCGGCCGCCGCGAGCCGTGACGCTCGTACACCCGTTCCGCCAACGCTTGCGTTTCGGGCA
Source organism: Rhodothermales bacterium (assembly GCA_039944855.1). Lineage (NCBI taxonomy): Bacteria > Pseudomonadati > Rhodothermota > Rhodothermia > Rhodothermales > Rhodothermales bacterium. Next base: position 31,851 of record JBDUXZ010000037.1, read on the forward strand.
GCCGCTTGATCGCGTAGTAGTCGTCCTTGAACGCCTTCGACGTTTCGAGCCGGTCCACGATGGGCGCGGGATAGTCCGGGAGCGGTCGGGCGTGGTGCTTCAGGATCGCCTCGGCGGGCACGTCGGCGAGTTCGGGCACCCAGCGCTTGACGAAGACGGCCTCGGGGTCGTGGTCGGCGAGCTGCTTCTCGGGCGAGTAAACGCGGAGCTGGTTGATGCCGACGACGCCCGCCTGCATCTGCGTCTGCGCGATGTGGATGCCGGGCTCGTAGTCGGCCCAGAGCCGGGCGACGGGGTACAGCGTCTTCCGCCAGTCGATGCGGAGCGTGTGGACGGCGACGCTCGTGACGAGCGCGCGCATGCGGAAGTTGAGGAAGCCCGTCGCCGCCGCGCACCGCATGCAGGCGTCGACGAGCGGCCAGCCGGTGCGGCCCCCCAGCCACGCCTCGACGTGTTCGTCGCCGGGCGTCGGGAGGTCGGCGTAGGCCGGGTTCAGGGGTACGAACTCCATCTGCGGTTCGGATTCCAGCCGCTGGATGAAGTGGTCGCGCCAGTGCAGCCGGCTCGTGAACGCCCGCAGCGATTTCTCCCACTGCCGGGCGTCGGGGTGGGCGATGTCTTTGAGTTCGAGCCGCCGGGCCTCGGTCGCGGCGTAGGCCTGCCGCCCGGTGAGCGTCCCCCACGCGAGGTGGACCGAGAGCCGCGAGCCACACTCGAAGGCGTCGTTCGGCGACGAGATGCCGCCGGAGTAGCAGAACCCGCGTTCGTGGAGGAACGAGCGCAGCGTCTCCTCGGCCGCCGTCTCGCTCACCGGTTGCCGGAGGTCGCGCCGCACATCGGTGAGCGGGTGGCCGAACGCGCCGGGCGTCGGCGTCGCGCCCTCGGGAGGCTGGAGGGCGCGGAGGGCGTCGGGCACGCGGACGCGGGCGAGCGCTGCGTCGTCGGGCACCGGGAGCGGGCCGTCGGCCATGAACGCTTTCCATCGGGCCGAGCGCTTATCGCGGTCGACCCCGCCGCGAAAGACGCCGGTCTGCCGGTGCTCGTGCCACGCGACGCCGTGGGCTTCGCACCACGCGGCGACGGCCTTGTCGCGCTCGAACGTGACGCTGCTGCCGACCTCTTCATGCGAATAGATCGCTTCGAACGGCGCGGCCTCGTGCAGTCGCCCGAACGCCTCGACGGCGTCGGCGTGGAGGGCGAGCACGTCACCGCCGTGGGGCCGGAGTCGGCTACGGAGATCGGCGAGCGCTTCGATCCACGCGGCGACGTGGAAGCCGCTCGTTTCTTCGGCGCGGAGCACGGTGGGCTCAAAGAGGAAGACGGGCACGACCGGAGCGCCCGTGTCGAGCGCGGCGGTGAGGGCCGGATTGTCGGCGAGGCGGACGTCTTTTTTGACCCACCAGAGAACGGGCGACATGACGCGACGAGCGGACGGGAAGGGAGAAGGGATCGTGCCTACGCCCCCGCCGGATGAAGGTTTGCTAACCCTCGCTCTACAACCCCCCGAAGAACACGGCGTTCGCGAAGAGCAACCGGCCCGCGTACCAGAACCCCCGGAAAAGCGGGTCGTCGACGAGGTAGATCACGCGCCCCCGCCCCAACTCCTGCACGCCGAACGCGAGCGAGTCCTCCAGCCTCTTCCCCGTCTCGTAGCCCGCGAAGCCGCTCACCGGCTCGCCCGAGCGCAGCACGCCGACGTTCCACCCGTCTTTCAGAAACGGGTACGCCGCGGTGCTGCGCTTGAAGGTGTGCGTGTCGCCGTCGTAGCCGAAGGCGAGGGGGTGCGTCGCGTCGAGCGTGACGCGGAAGACGCTGCCGGGCACGTCCTCGGCGATCCGGTCCCGCTCGCGGTTGCCGTACACCGTGAGCCGCGCCTCGACGGTGTCCCCCTCTGCCTCGTCGTCCTCTCGCTCTTCGACGGCAAATCCGTCCTCGCCCGCGAGCGCGGCGACGGCCCGCTCCAGCGCGACGAGCCGCCCGCCGTCCCGCACCCAGTCTTTCAGCGTGCTCCGCCGGCCGTCGGTGAGGAGGTCGCCGTAGGAGCCGTTCGGGAGGACGAGCACCTCGTAATCGGCGAGCGTGGCGGCGCGCAGCCCGTCGGCGGGCAGGAGCGTGACCGGGTAGCCGAGCTGGGCGTCGAAGTAGTGCCAGACCTCGCCGACGGCGCTCGACGAAAGCGCGTCGTCGACGAGGAGCGCGACGCGGGGGGCGGAGATCGCGCGCACGTCCGACGAGCCGAAGTCGGGGCCGCTCGTGACGAGGCCGCTCGCAACGGCCGTGAGTCCCTGCCCGGCGGCGGCCTCCCGCACCGCCGCGTCGAAGTCGATGCGCTCGTTGCCGCGCCGCGTGAGGACGAGCGTGCCCCGGTCGTAGCGCGCGCCGTCGATCTCGAACGGCTCGGTGGCGACACGCGGCCGGACGCCCGCGTCGAATAGCCGCGCCAGCGCACGGGCGTCGGCGAACGAGGTCCAGCGGAGGAGGTAGGCGTACGGCCGGGTCGCGGACGGCGGCGGTGCCACGGACGGCGTCCACGGACGGAGGGCGAGGTTCGGAGCCTCGGCGAGCGCCCAGCCGTCGAGGTCGTAGACGTACGGCAGCGCCCACGCCGTCGCGTCGTAGCTGAGCGAGTCCGACAGCACGGGCGACGGGTCGAAGAGCACGCTCGCGAGCACGCCCTTCGGCTGATCGGTGGTCACGACGAGATCGTCCGGCCCGAGCGCGAACCGCTCGTCTTCGCCGTCGGCGTACCGCCGGCCGCGCAGCGTCACGTCGCGGTCGGCCCGCTCGGCGCGGACGCCCTGCTCGGCGAGGTGCTCGGCGAGGGCGGCCAGTACGCCGGCGTCGCCGCGCACGACGAACGCCCGGTACGGCCCCCGGTCGGCGTCGCGGTAGTAGGCGCGGAAGTTCGTCGTGATCGCCTCGCGCTCGCGCGCCGCCACCTCGACGGTCGAGAGGCCCGTCGCGACGTGGTGGGCGATGCGGTCCGTGAGCGTCAGCGTGTCGCCCTCCGCCGTGCGGACCGCGAGACCGCCGCGCCCGCCGCCCGCCTGCTCGTAGGTCATCCCCACGGCCCCGTTGAACATCGGCCATGAGTCGCCGTAGCCGGGATAAAGCAGGTCGAACACCTGCCCGGTGAAGTAGAGCCAGCCCTCACGGTCGAACCGGGCGGCGTGGTTGCGGCCGATTGTGGTTTGGAGGTCGCGCTGCCAGTCGGTGATGCGGGCGTGGAGCGGCTCGGCGGCGGGGGCGAAGTAGTACGGCGCGTCGATCCCCTGCTCGTGGAAGTCGACGTGGACGTGCGGCAGCCAGCGGTTGTAGAGGGCGAGACGGGCGCGCGTCTCCTGCTGCGTGCCCCACGCCCAGTCGCGGTTGAGGTCGAAGAAGTAGTGGTTCGTCCGGCCGCCGGGCCACGCCTCGTCGTGCTCCCAGCCGGCGGGATCAGCGTCGGGCCGGATGCCGAGGCGGCGGTGGAAGCCATCGACGTAGCGCTCGCGCCCGTCGGGGTTGAGGCACGGGTCGAGGACCACGACGACATCGCGCAGCCACGCCTGCGTGCGGGCGTTCGTCGGGTCGGCGAGGGCGTAGAGCGTCGCGAGCGCGGCCTCCGTGCTCGACGACTCGTTGCCGTGGACGCCGTAGCTCAACCAGACGACGCTCGCCTCCGGTACGGCCCCGCCCGGCAGCACGCCCGCCGCGCGGAGGTTCTGCTCCCGCACCGCGTCGAGCCGACCGAGCCGCTCCGGCGTGGCGACGTAGGCGACCCCGAGCGGGCGCCCCTCGACCGTCTCGCCGTAGGGCTCCCACCGCACGTTCGGCGAATGAGCGGCGACGTGCTGCACGTAGTCCACGACACGGTGGTGCGGCGTGAAGCGGTCGCCGAGTTCGTACCCGAGGAACGTGGCGGGCGATTGCAGGGCGTCGGCGCGCGGCGGGACGGCTTCGCCCGCTCCCTGCGCGATGGCAGGCAGCGCGAACGTCAGCACCAGCGCGGCGAGGGCGAAGGGTCGGCGGAGCAGCAGCGGGGCGGGCATAGAGCGGCGGAAAAGTGGGCCGCCAAAGATAGGCGGCTGCGATCTCCGATGAAGGCATCGAAAGACGGATCGGCCGCGGCGTGCGCCTCGTGCCCTCCCCGCCCGCTTGTTTCCGTTTCGTTACATGCGGCCGGTTGCATTATGCCACGGCCTGCCGTTCCTTTACCTTCCGTTCATCCCGCTGGTTTTCCGAGGCCTTCCCCGATGCTCGCTCGCGTACTCACGTTTTTGTTCGCCCTCACGCTCGCGCCCCTCGCCGTGGCGCAGAGCACGGCGACGTACCGGGTGACGTTCGAGAGCACGTGGAGCGCGGCGACGCACCCCGACGGCTTCCCGCCGGACCCGCACTTCTCCGGCCTCATCGGCGCGGCCCACGACGCCACGGCGACGTTGTGGGAGAACGGAGGGATCGCCTCCGACGGCATCGAGCAGATGGCCGAGACCGGCTCGAAGACGCTCCTCCGCAACGAGGTCGAAGCACTCCTTGCGCAGGACCGGGCGCTCGCCGTCGTCTCCGGCGGCGGCATCGGCCTCTCCCCCGGCGCCGTCACGCTCACCTTCGACGTCACGGAGGACCACTCGCTCGTCTCGCTCGTGACGATGCTCGCCCCGAGCCCGGACTGGTTCGTCGGTGTAAGCGGGCTCGACCTTTTCGACGACGGGGCATGGCTGCCGGAGAGGGCCGTCGACCTCTTCGTGTACGACGCAGGCACCGATAGCGGGCCGACCTACACCTCGCCCAACCAGGACACCGATCCGCCCGAGCCCATCACGCGGATCGTCGATGCGCCGTTCGCCACGAACGGGACGGTCGGCACATTCACGTTCACCCTCCTCAACGTCACTGGGTCCGAAGACGCCGCTCCCGCGACGGCCTTCGCCCTCGCCGCGCCGACGCCGAACCCGGCCGTAACGCGGACCACACTCCGGCTCCAACTCGGCACGGCGCAGCCGGTCCGCGTCGAGGTGTTCGACCTCCTCGGCCGCCGCGTCGCCACGCTCCACGACGGCGTGCTCGCGCCCGGCAGCCACCCCTTCGACCTCGACGTGCGGGCGCTCCCGAGCGGGATCTACTTCGCCCGCGTGCAGGGCGCCGGCACACAGGCTACGCGCCGCTTCGTCGTGCGCTAGCGGTCGCCCGAGCGTAGCCCTACGTCCCCAGCGGCTTCCTCATTCTCGCCCCTTGACGCCGTGTGGGAAGCGATCCAAGCGTGGTTCCTCAGCCTCGGCCCGCGGTACGGCGTCGACCCCATCATCTTCGGGGCGATCTACGTCGGCGCGATCCCGTTCTTCACGCTCTCGCTGGGCTGGCTCATCCGGAATCTGAAGCAGAAGAAGCCGGTCGCGCTCCCGGCATTTCTGACAGGGTTCTTCTTCCTCTCGGCGTACCTCTACCTCCTCGTCGCGGGGCAGAACATCCCGTGGTGGGTCTACGGCGCGATCGCTGCCCTCGTCGTGTTAGGCGCTTGGTCGACGGTGCAAAAGATCCGCACGAAGGTGCGCGCTCCCGAGTAGCGAGCATGGCCGATTTGGGAGGGCGGGACAGACCGCAACGGCGCGCCCGACGCATGTTCGTTTCATATCCGGTTGTTTTGCCAGTTTTTATTTGCGCTGGATGGGCGATACTACGGACTCACCCTCCCGCTGCTCCTGAGCGAAGGGGCTCATTCCCTCCCTCATCCCGCCTCCCTATGAGCGAGTTTTACAAGTCGTGTTCAACGCTCCTGCCCTTGTTTGCCCTGATCGTCATGTCAGGGCTAACCACGAATTCCGCTGCCCACGCCCAGACCCTACACAACAACCGTGCTTCAGCACTCCCCATTTACAGCGCACCAGGCCCTTACACGTATTCCCATGTGGGAGCTACCGGGGGCACGTTTGTAGATCGCGTGGCCTCGTGCCAGTCCAACGATGGCCGGAACACCACATGGGTTGCGTTTCGTCCCGAAGCGAATGGGACGATTGATGTCACGACCGCCGGCTCCGATTTTGACACCATCTTGCTCATCACCGATACACTGGGTAACGAACTAGCCTGCGATGACGATGGGGGCCCGAGTACGCAGTCAACGATCAGCGGCTTTCAGGTTTCGGCGGGTACGCAGTACTTCCTTCGAATCTCCGGATGGAACGGTCAAGAAGGGAATGTGGCGGTTTCTATTCAAGGCGTCGACCTGAGGCACCCGTTCGACCGCTGGACGGAAGCGATCAGTACCCTATCGACGAACAGCCGAATCTTTGGGTGGAACTTAAATACGGTGGGAGGGCCGGGGCTCTCCTGCTTCGTTGCGGATGCGAACACCGCCGTATGGTATGCTGTAACGAACATCGAATTCAGCCGGGTAGCTTTTGAAGTGGAGTCCCTCAGCCCCAACTTCAACCCCATGATTCATATCTATAGCGGGGACCCCACGCAGCAGGCCAACCTCATCGACTGCTCGGACGCGCCGGGTGGGGGAACCACGGACAGAGTCCAGACCGATATCCAGCCCTTACAGGTCATCTACGTTCGTGTAAGTGGCGCGACATCGGGTCCCCAAGGGAGCTACTTCCTGAACACAATCGACCTGTTGAACACCGACGCCGAGGAAGGCGGTACTCCTACGAGCGCGACGCTGAGCGCAGCTTATCCCAACCCATTTGCGGATCAGACGACGCTCGACTACGTCCTCCCCGCTGCACAGGACATCCACGTCGCCGTCTATGACGTGCTCGGCCGCGAGGTCGCTGTACTCCACGAAGGCGTACAGACGGCCGGCGAGCACGAGGCGACGTTCGACGCCGCTGGATTGCCGAGCGGGCTCTATGTCGTCCGCCTCACGGTCGGCGATCAGACGCTCGCGCGACGCGTGACGATCGTGCGCTAAGCCCAGCCTTCATCTGCCGTCAGCATCAGCCCGCCGTGGGGATCGCTCCCTGCGGCGGGCCTTCCGTTAGCGGCTTTCAGCCGCGACTTCGATGCCGTCGACGATCTCTTCGAGCGTGGTCCGGCCCTTGTCGCGGGCGTAGAACCGGCGGACGATCTTGTAGCGCTCCTCCGAGTCCATCTTGAGCCCCTCCTCCAGCACCCACCGCTGGAGGTCGGTCGGGCGCGGTCCCCACCAGCCCCGCTCGACGAAATCCTCGTCGAGGAGGATGACGACGGGGATCGAGCGCGACGTGCCGTTCGTGAGGTGGGCGTCCATGAGGTCGAGGTGCGCGTCGCGGGAGAGCAGGCGGAGGTCGACGGTCGGGACGGCCTCGGCGAGGCCGGCGAGGACGGGGACGATGTTGACGGCGTCGCCGCACCAGTCTTCGGAGAGGACGAGGAGATGCCACGCGCCGGGGAGGGCGGCGGCGCGCTCGACGAGGTCGTCGGGGAGGCGGACGCGGTCCCACACGCTCTGCCAGAGTTGGGCGTTTTTCTCGGCCGTCGGGAGGAAGGTCTCGAAGGAGATGCCTTGCGCGTAGTAGGATTCGAGCGAGCCCTCGGTAGCGGCAGGATGGAGCGGGGAGATGAGCGGGGTATCGGACATGAGCACGGGGTTAGATGGCGGCCCGTTGTATGCGCGAGCCGAGGCCCCGTTCTCGCTCCGAGGTCGCGCCGCGCCCGATTCCGGGGCTTTGCGGGATTTCCTCACACGGGCGGCAGCCCCGCCCCCACGCCCTCTCGCGCGGAGCCTCTCCCCACCTCCCGCGTTCCATCTCCTCGCCCTCCCGTCTCCCCGTGGCCGACCCGCTCTCCCCCGTTTCGCACGCCCCTCCCCGCGCCGACGCAGTGCAGCGCCCCGCCGTCTCGAACGGCGCGCCAGAGCCTCGAAACGGCGCACTGCCCGCGCCGAGCGGCCCGCTGCCACGTCTCCGCACGTGGCTCGCCGAGACCCGCACCGAGGCCGTCTTCACCGCGCTCACGTTTGCGGGGATGATGACGGGGCTCGTCGGCGAGTGGTCGGACGCGCCCGCCGCTGTAGTGTGGACCGGCTACATCGTGGCGTACGTCTTCGGCGGGTGGTTCGGGCTCCGCGCCGGACTCGACGCGATCCGCGATTTCAAGGTCGACATCGACTTGCTGATGATCCTCGCCGCGCTCGGGGCGCTCGCGATCGGCGCGCCGTTCGAAGGGGCGATGCTGCTGTTCCTGTTCTCGCTCTCGAACGTCCTCCAGCACTACGCGATCGGCCGCTCGCGCCAGGCGATCCAGGCGCTGATGAAGCTCCGGCCCGAGACCGCCCTCGTCCGCCGCGACGGCGCGCTCACCGAGGTGCCCGTAGGCGAAGTCGCGGTGGGCGAGGTCTTCGTCGTCGTGCCCGGCGACCGGCTCCCGCTCGACGGCGCGGTGGAGACGGGCGAGAGCAGCGTCGACCAGGCCTCGCTCACCGGCGAGTCGGTGCCCGTCACGAAGCGGCCCGGCGACGAGGTGTTCGGCGGGACGATCAACGGCGGCGGCTCACTCGACGTGCGCGTGACGAAGCCGGCGGGCGAGTCGGCGATCGCGAAGCTGATCCGGCTCGTCGAGGAGGCGCAGAGCGAGAAGGCCGAGACGCAGCGCGTGATCGACCGGTTCGAGCAGCCGTACGCGCTCGGCGTGATCGGGCTGACGCTCGTCGCGATTGCCGTGCCCATCGTCGCGCTCGGTGAGGCGTTCGACCCGGCGTTCTACCGCGCGATGACGCTGATGGTGGCCGCGAGCCCCTGCGCCCTCGTCATCTCGACACCCGCCGCCGTGCTCTCGGCGATTGCGAACGGCGCGCGGCGCGGCATCCTCTTCAAAGGCGGCGTCTACGTCGAGGAAGCCGCGACGATCGAGGCCGTCGCCTTCGACAAAACGGGCACGCTCACCGAGGGCAAGACGAAACTGACCGACCTCCGCGTACTCGACCCTGGGCTGCAAGACGACGACCTCCTCGCCCTCGCTGCCGCCGTGCAGCGCCGCTCCGAGCACCACCTCGCCCGCGCCACCGTCGAGGCCGCCGACGCCCGAAGCCTGACAGTATTCGACGCCACGGAATTTCAGGCCACGGTCGGCCGCGGTGTCCGCGCCCGGCTCGACGGCGCGACCGTCCACATCGGCAACCCGCGCTACTTCGAGGGGCGAACGGACGGGTTCGACGCAGCGCTCGCCGCCGTCGACGAGTTGCAACGGGAAGGCAAAACCGCCGTGATCGTGGCGCGCGAGCGGGACGAGACACTGGAGGTGCTCGGCGCGATGGCGTTCGCGGACACGCTCCGGCCCGGTGCGGCCGAGGCCGTACGCGACCTCAAGCGGCTCGGCATCCGCGTCGTGATGCTGACGGGCGACAACCGCGTGGTGGCGGAGCAGATCGCCCGCGAAGCCGGCGTCGACGAGGTCTACGCCGACCTCCTGCCCGAGCGAAAAGTCGAGATCGTCCGCGAAATCCGCGAAACCATCGGTCCCGTCGCGATGGTCGGCGACGGCGTGAACGACGCGCCTGCACTCGCCGCCGCCACGCTTGGCATCGCGATGGGCGCCGCCGGCACCGACGTGGCGCTGGAGACGGCCGATCTCGTGCTGATGGCCGACGACCTCGACAAGATCACGTATGCGATCGCCCTCTCGCGCAAAACGCGGCGCACGCTCATCGCGAATCTCGGCTTCTCCGTGGGCATTATCGTCGTCATGCTCGGGTTCATCCTGACAATCGGGCTGCCGCTGCCGCTCGCCGTCGTCGGGCACGAGGGGAGCACCGTCCTCGTCTCGCTCAACGGGCTCCGCCTCCTCGGCTTCCGCGGGCACGGCGCGTAGCGGAACCGCCCCGGCACGACCGGTTTGCAGAGGCCATGCCAGCCCTCCCCATCGATCCCGTCCTGCCCGAGCTGCGGGCTACGCTGCGTGCGCACGTCAGCGCCGTGCTGCAGGCCCCGCCCGGTGCGGGCAAGACGACGCGCGTCCCGCTCGCGCTGCTGGACGAGGACTGGCTCGGCGGGCAGCGAATCGTGATGCTGGAGCCGCGCCGGCTGGCGGCCCGCGCCGCCGCGCACCGGATGGCTTCGACGCTCGGCGAGCGTGTCGGGCAAACGGTCGGCTACCGCGTGCGGATGGATACGAAGGTGAGCAAGCAGACGCGCATCGAAGTCGTGACGGAGGGCGTGCTGACGCGCATGCTCCAGAGCGATCCGGCGCTCGACGGGATCGGCCTCGTGATCTTCGACGAGTTCCACGAGCGGAACCTGCCGTCGGACCTCGGGCTCGCGTTCGCGCTCGAAACGCAAGCGGCGCTGCGCGACGATCTCCGCCTGCTCGTGATGTCGGCCACGCTCGACGGCGCCCGCGTCGCGACACTCCTCGACGACGCACCGCTGTTGACGAGCGAGGGCCGCGCGTACCCTGTCGAGACGCACTACCTCGACCGGATGCCAGAGCCTCACTGGCGGATCGAGGGCCACGCCGTCGCCGCCGTTCGCCGCGCGCTCGCCGAGCACGAAGGCGACGTGCTCGTCTTTCTGCCCGGCGCGGGCGAGATCCGCCGCACCGAGTCGATGCTGGGCGAGGGCGGGCTGCCACCGGGCGTCACCGTCGCCCCGCTCTACGGAGACTTGACGCAGGACGCGCAGGACCGCGCGATCGCGCCGAGCCCGGCGAGCACGCGAAAAGTCGTCCTCGCTACGCCGATCGCCGAGACGAGCCTGACCATCGAGGGCGTCCGTGTCGTCATCGACGGCGGGCTCGCGCGGGCTCCGCGCTTCGACCCGAACAGCGGGATGACGCGGCTCGAAACGGTGCGCATCTCGAACGCCTCGGCCGATCAGCGGCGCGGCCGGGCGGGGCGACTCGGGCCGGGCGTCTGCTACCGGCTGTGGACGCCGCCCGTGCAGGCCCACCTCGCCCCGCACACCCCGCCCGAAATCTTGACGACGGACCTCGCCCCGCTCGCGCTCGAACTCGCCGCGTGGGGCGTCCACGACCCGTCCGCCCTCCGCTGGCTCGACCCGCCGCCAGCCGCCGCGTTCGACGCCGCGCGCGACCTCCTCACCGATCTCGGCGCACTCGACGGCGGGACGATCACGGCCCACGGCCGGGCGATGGCAGCCCTCGGCTTCCACCCGCGTCTCGCCCACCTCGCCCTCCGGGGCCGCGACCTCGGCGTCGGCGCAACGGCGTGCGATCTCGCGGCCCTCCTCTCCGAGCGCGACCTCTTCCGCCGGCAGGGCGACACGTACCCGCCCGCCGACCTCCGCCTCCGGCTCGAACTCCTTGCCGCGCGCGACGGGCGAAGCGACAACGGTTTCTCGCGCGGGTACGCCGTCTCGCGCGGGGCCGTCCACCGCGTGCGGAAAGAGGCGGCGCACTGGCGGCAGCGGCTCGGCGTCGGCGACAGCGACCGGGACCGGGACATCGACGCGGCGGGCGTCCTCCTCGCCCTTGCCTACCCCGACCGCATCGCCGAGCGGCGGCCCGGCGGCGACGGGAACGACGTCCGCTTCCGCCTCCGCAACGGCCGCGCCGCTGTCCTCCGCAACGCCGGCGCGCTCGGCAGCGCGGAGTATCTCGTCGCCGCCCACCTCGACGGGCGACGCGGCGAGTCGACGATCTTCCTCGCCGCTCCGATCACGACGGCCGAGGTCGCGACGCACTTCGGCGGGCAGATCGCGTCGGAAGACGTGATCGCGTGGGACGGCGACGCCGGGCTCGTCCGCGCGCGGCGGCAGGAGCGGCTCGGCGCCGTCGTGCTCCGCAGCGGCCCGCTCCCGAACCCCGCCCCGACCGAGGTCGCCCGCGCCCTCCTCAACGGTGTCCGCGAGCGCGGGCTCGACGCGCTCCCGTGGACGAAGGAAGCGCAGAGGCTCCGCGCACGCATCGGCTTCCTCCACCACCACGACGCCGACTGGCCCGACGTCTCCGACGACGCGCTCCTCGCGGGCCTCAACGGCTGGCTCCTCCCCCACCTCGTCGGAATGAAACGGCTCGACGATCTGCGGCGGCTCGACCTCGTCGCGCTCCTCTCCGGCCTCGCCGGGTGGAACCGTCGCGCCGACCTCGACCGGCTCGCGCCGACGCACCTCACCGTCCCGAGCGGCTCCAACATCCCGATCGACTACAGCGAGCCCGCCGCGCCCGTCCTCGCCGTCCGTTTGCAGGAGGTGTTCGGGCTGACCGAAACGCCGCGCGTGGGCCGCGGGCGGGTCCCGCTCACGCTCCACCTCCTCTCCCCGGCGCAGCGGCCCGTGCAGGTCACCCAAGACCTCGCGAGCTTCTGGCGCGACGCCTATTTCGACGTGCGGAAGGACCTGCGCGGCCGGTACCCGAAGCACCCCTGGCCGGAGGATCCGCTCGCGGCGACGCCCACGAACCGGGCCAAACGGCGCGGATAGCCTATAGGGAACACACAGGTAGGGTTATGCTTTGCACATCTCAGGCCGGCTCTCGAGCGTCGGTCCCTCCACCCCGATCACCCATCCCCCAATTCTATGTATCGCCTCTCAATCAACCTCCTCACCGTGTTCATGCTCTTCGCGGGCGGCCTCCTCCTGAGCGCCTGCAACGCGGAGCCCGAGCAGTCCGAAGCGATGGAGGACGCCATGGAAGACATGGAAGGCCCCATCGAAGAGGAAATGCAGCAGGAGTTCGGCCTTTACGACACGTGGGACGCCGACCGCGACGCCCGCCTCACCTCCACCGAGTTCCGCGACGGCTACGGCACCGGCACCTACTGGAGCGAGTGGGACACCGACGGTGACACCTACCTCTCCGAAGACGAGTACAACGCCGCCTACAGCAACTACAGCTGGTACGACGAGGCGCAGTACGGCGAGTGGGACACCGACGCCGACGGCCTCCTCACCGAGGACGAGTGGAATACCGGCCTCTTCGACACCTGGGACACCGACCGCGACACCTACCTCTCGCGGGACGAGTACGACATGAACGACGGCATCTTCGACACGATGTAAGCCGCCGCGCCTTGCTCTTCGAGCCCCGCTTCCGCACGTCGGAGGCGGGGCTTTTTCGTGTCGCGATGCGACGGGGAACGAACGGCGTGCACGGACGGCGGCGCGCCGCGAATCACATCATCGGGTGATGCGCTCCGGCGGGTTCACCCCCTAGCGTGTCACTACGGGCTCCGAGCCCGACGCCGCCCCGTCCGCTCAGCCCGTGCCGCGATGCGCTCCGCCCGCCCGCTCCTCCTCGTCCTCTTCGCCGCCCTCTTCGCCGCGCAACCGGCCGACGCGCAGATCTTCGACCGACTCAAGGAAGGCGCTAAGCGCGGGGCCGAACGGGCCGCCGAGCGCGAAGCCGCCCGCCGCGCTGACGCCGCCGTGACCGACGTGTTCGAAGCCGCCGACGACGCCGTCCGCTGCGCCGTCGGCGACGATGTGTGCGTCCGACAGGCCGAGTCAGACGGCAAACCCGTCGTCTACGTCGACCGCAACGGCGAGCCGCTCCCCGCCGACCAGCAGCCGGCCGGCAGCGCAGCCGGATCGAACGGCGGCCCGGCTCCCGGCGGTGCCGCGCCGGGCGAAGGCGTGTGGGCGAACTACGACTTCGTCCCCGGCGACCGCGTGCTGTTCTACCACGATTTCGAGGGCACCCGAACCGGCAACTTCCCCTCCCGCCTCGACTACATCGCCGGCAACCTCGACGTGGTTGAACTCGGTGACAACAAGGTGCTCCGCGTCGGCGAGGGCACGAGTGAGGGCGGCCCGGGCGGCAACGGCTGCGTCACGATCCCGCTTCCCGAGACGTTGCCCGAGCGCTACACCATCGAGTTTCGGGTTCGGACGAGTGATCCGCTCACCCGGGCCAACGTCCAACTGTTCTCCGACGGCAGCGACGACACGCCCGACACGCGCTGTACCTACCCGCCCAAACCCCACGTCTTTGTGGGCCGCCACGAGCAGGGCCTCCAGCTTCCCGGCGCGGCGAAATCGACGGGCAACGCCGGGCTCACGGTGAACGAGTGGATGGACGTCGCGATCACCGTTGACGGCGACTACTGGAAGATGTACGTCGACGGCACGCGGATCGCGAACGTGCCGAAGTACGAGTTCCCCCGCGCCCCTGCGCTCCACCTCTTCCTCAACGTCTACCGCTACTCCCTCTTCGTCGACGACCTCCGCATCGCCGAGGGCGGCCCGCGCTCGCTCTACGACGACCTCGACGCCGACGGTTTCGTCGCCACGACCGGCATCCTCTTCGACTTCGGGCAGGCCACGATCAAACCCGAGTCCACCCCCACGCTCAACGAAGTCGTCGGCATGCTCGAGGACCACGGCGACCTCCGCCTCCGCATCGAGGGCCACACCGACAACGTCGGCTCCGACGACGCAAACCGGGCGCTCTCGGAGCGCCGCGCCGACGCCGTCCGGCAGCACCTCGTCGCACGCGGCGTGGACGGCGGACGGCTCACGACGGCCGGGCTCGGCGAGGACCGCCCGCGCTCGTCGAACGATACCGACGAGGGCCGCGCCGAGAACCGCCGCGTCGAGTTCCACCGGCTCTGAGCGACTGTTGAGTAACGATGGAGGATTGCGTCCCTCCCCCTCCGAGGGGGAGGACAGGTGGGGGTCCGCGACGGTCAATCACCCTGTGAGGCGTTACCCGAGCGTCGCAGCCCCCCCGCTCATCCCGCGTGCGGGATTCGCTGCCCCCCTCGGAGGGGGGCGGGCGAGTATTCAGCATTCCCAAAACGGTTTCTTAGTCGCCGCGGGGCGAGCGTATGCCGCGCCGGTCCCTGTGCTTATCACCGCTGCTCACGGTATGTTAGACTAACATCTTGTTCGTCTGACTGTTATCGATGCGCATCGCCTGGCTCCTGATCCTGACCGCGCTGGCCTGTCCGGCCTCCGCAAAGCCCGAGGCTCCGCTGGCGGACGCCCCGCCGCACGAGCCGGACGTCCGCTTCGAGCGCGCCCACGACGTCGAGCCCCACCTCCCGCAGTCGTCCGTCTACGAGATCCTCGAAGACCGGCGCGGCTTCCTCTGGTTCGCCACGCGCGAGGGGCTGGGCCGGTGGGACGGCTACACGATGCGGACGTGGAAGTCCGACCCGTTCAACTCCAACTCGCTCCCCGGCAACCTCGCCCGCCAACTCGTCGAGGACGGGCACGGCGACCTCTGGGTGCGCACCGAGATCAACGACTGGACCCCGTCGGGGGCCGCGCGCCTCGTCGGGCCGGAGCACGAGCGCGTCGTACGCTACGACACCGGCGACGGCGTGCTCTTCGTCGGGCCCGATGCGGAGGTGTGGGTCGCACGGAGTGACAGCCTCTACCGCTACGACCGGCAGCGTGACCGCTTCGTCGGGGCTGAGGCGCGGCTCGGGGACGCGCCTGCGCGGAAGGGCCTCACCCGGCGCGACGGCTCGGTGTGGATCAGCACGACAGCCCCGTCGCTGGAGCAGTACGGCCCCGGATCGCGGCGGCGCGTGCTGGAGCCCGGCTCTGGTTGGCCCGACCCGACGCCGGGAACGGGGACCGTGCTCGGCATCCTCTTCGAAGACGTGGAGGGGACGCTGTGGGTCGGCGGCTCGCAGCTCGGCCGCGTTCGTGGCGGAGAGATCAAGCCCGCCCTCTCGCTCCCCGTGTCGATCGACAGCTACGGCCAGGGGCTCGGCGTCGGCTCCATCTTCGACGGCGACGACGGGCGGCTCTGGCTGGGTACACTCGACGGCGTCTACCGCTTCGACCCCGACGCGCCGGACGCGGCGGAGCGCTTCTCGCTCCAACTCCCCGGCGACATCTCGACGCAGAACTGGGTGACGTCGCTCTACCGCGACCGCGCGGGCACGCTCTGGGCCGGGACCGTGTGGGGGCTCCACCGCTACATGCCCTACGACGAGCCGTTCCGGCTGATGAGCCACAACCCGAGCGACCCGAACAGCCTCGGCAGCGGGCTCATCCTCTCGCTCCACGAGGACGCGCACGGCACGCTCTGGGCCGGCACGCTCGGCGGCGGCCTCAACCGGATCGACCGCGCGACGGGCACCGTCACCCGTTTTCGCCACGACACGCGCGACGAGGCAACGCTCAGCCACGACTGGGTCTGGTCGCTCGCGAGCGACGAGCGCTCGCTCTGGATCGGGACGGGCGATGGGGTGGACCGGATCGACCTCGACGCGCCGGGCACTGTCGAGCGGCTCCGGGATGCAATCCCCACCGAGCTGACCGTCGGGCCGTGGGGGCCGAGTGCGGCGGGGCTCACGGTCGGGCCCGACGGCACGTTCTGGTTCGGCTATGCCGGGGCGCTCTTCCGCCGCACGCCCGACCGACGGTTCACCCATACGCTCCTGCCGGAGAATGTTGGGATCCAGGCAATGCTGCCCGTTCCCGGCGGCGCGTGGATCACCACGTCGCGCGGCCTCTTCCGGTTCGACGACGCGACGAGCACGTTCCGCATCTACCGTCACGACCCCGGCGACCCGACCTCCCTCAGCCACGACGCCACGATCTCGGTTCTGCTTGACCGCGACGGCACCCTCTGGGTCGGGACGAACAGCGGGCTCAACCGCTACGACCCGAACACCGACGGCTTCCACCACTTCACCTCGGCCGACGGCCTCCCGAGCGACGTCGTCTACGCCCTCCTCGAAGACGACGACGGCCTGATCTGGCTCTCCACGAACCGCGGCCTCGCCCGCCTCGACCCCGCGACCGGCACCGTCCGCGCCTTCACCCTCGCCGACGGCGTGGGCAACGTCGAGTTCAACCGCAACGCCGCCACGCGGGGCCGCGACGGCACGATGTACTTCGGCGGCGACCGGGGCATCACGGCGTTCGATCCCGCGCTGATCCGCGACAACCCGTACCGCCCGCCCGTCGTGCTCACCGCGCTCCACCGCGCGACGCGGACCGGGACGCAGACCGTCCGCTACCTCGGCAGCGAGGCCGTGGAGGTGGCGCCGGACGAATACACCCTCACGTTCGAGTTCGCCGCCCTCAGCTTCACGAACCCGCACCACAACGAGTACGCGGCGATGATGGTGGGCTTCGACGCGGACTGGGTGGACCTCGGGACGAGCCGCCGCGCGACGTACACGAACCTCCCGCCGGGCCGCTACACGTTCCGTGTGAAGGCGGCGAACGAGGACGGCGTGTGGAACGAGGAGGGCACTGCGATCCCGCTCGTCGTGCGCCCGCGCTTCTTCCAGACCGCGTGGTTCCGGCTGCTGGCCGTCCTCGGTGCCGTCGCGTTCGTGGGTGCCGTCGGGTGGTCGGCGTCGCGGCGGCAGTACCGACGCGAGCTCGCCCGGCTCCAGGCCCGGCAGGCGCTCGAAGCCGAGCGCACGCGGATCTCGCGCGACATGCACGACGAGGTCGGCGCGAGTCTCACCGAGATCGCGATCCTCTCCGAGCTCGCGCAGCGCGACCTCCTCCGCACCGGCGGCGACGGCGCGCCGAGCACCGAGCGCCTCAGCCGCATCGCCGACACGAGCCGCGCCATGCTCGACGCGATGGGCGAGATCATCTGGGCCATCAACCCACAGCACGACCGGCTCGACCGGCTCGCCGCCTACCTCCGCGAGCACGCCGCACGCACGCTCGAAGGCGTCGCGCCCGGAGGCGTGGGCCTCCACGTCCGCCTCCTCTTCCCCACGGACGTCCCGCCCCACGTCGTCTCCGCCGAGTTCCGGCGCAACGTGTTCCTCGTGCTCAAAGAGGCGCTCCACAACCTCGTCCGCCACGCCGGGGCCCACACGGCCACCGTCCGGCTCGAACTCGACGGCGACGCCCTCGTGCTCACCGTGCAGGACGACGGCTGCGGGATGCCGGAGCACGACGCCCCCCGGCCGAGCGGGCGTGGCGGCAACGGGCTCGGCAACATGGCCCACCGCGCGGGGGAGATCGGCGGCACCCTCACGCTCGACGCGGCGCCGGGGCGCGGCACCCGCCTCACGCTCCGTGCGCCCCTATCTGAGCGGGTAAAGGGAGAAGGGTAAAGTGTAAAAAACGGAAACGATCTATGTTGCACGGCGCTCGGTGGCTGCGGTCTCTTCACCCTTTACCCTTTAAACATCACCCCTCCATGCGATTGACGCGGAGGCCCCGGAGCGGGATGTTGGAGCGTACGTCCGCATGCGCATAACGAAGCCAGCCGAGATGATCCGCGTCGCCATCGTCGAGGACCGCACCGAGGTCCGTCAGGGGTTGGGCTACCTCATCGACGGCTCCGATGGGTTCACGTGCGTGGGCACCTACGGCGACGCCGAGCGCGCGCTCGACATGCTCACTGGCGACAATGTGGACGTCGTGCTGATGGACATCGGGCTGCCGGGGATGCAGGGGACCGAGGCCGTCAAACTGCTCAAAGCGTCCCACCCGCGCGTGCAGGTGATGATGCTCACGGTCTACGAAGACGACGACCACGTCTTCTCCTCGCTCCAGAACGGCGCGACGGGCTACGTCCTCAAGACGACGCCCCCTGCCGAGCTCCTCGAAGCCATCACGCGCCTCGCCGGCGGCGGCTCCCCGATGTCGAGCGGGATCGCCCGCCGCATCGTCGAGACGTTCCACCGCGCCCCCCTCGTGCCTGACGACGAGGCTCCGCTCACGGTGCGGGAAGAGGAGATCCTCGCGCTCCTCGCCCAGGGCTACCGCTACCGCGAGATCGGCGAGGAGCTATTCATCTCGATCGACACGGTACGGACGCACATCCGGCACATCTACGAGAAGATGCACGTCCGCTCCCGTGCCGAGGCCACGCTGAAATACCTCGGCCGGGGCTGAGACGCCTCGCCCGCCCGTGTCCGGCCGCCAGGTTGCACCGGGATAAGCAACTGTAAAATCACATCTACGGGTGAGGAAACCCTGGGCCAACGCGTGTCACTTTGAACACGTCGATTCCGCTCATCAGCCCGCTCCAGCCATGCCTCGTTTCTTCGCTACCCTCCTGCTTTGCTTCGTCCTCCTCCCCTTCGCCGCCTGCGACTCCAACTCCGATGGCGACGGAAACGGTAACGGTAACGGTAACGGTGGAAGCACCATCGGCAGTTCGAATGTGACCGTGTCGGGCGCGTTCTCCGACTCCTTCTCCGGCAATGCCGCCTTCGGCGTCGGCGAGGACGGCAGCAGTTTCTCGCTCGCCCTCTTCGAAGGAAACCTCACGGCCGGCGGGACCACCTCCGGCGGGCTCGTCGGAATCGGACGCAACGAGGGTCGACCCGGCGAGGGCACGTTCCAGATCACGGCGAGCGGCTCCGCGATGGACTTTGCTGCGGCGTACATCAGCGATTTCAGCAATACGACGGGGGGCATGTTCGTCGGATCGGCCACGGGCACGCTCACGATCACCTCGTCGACGAGCGGCCGTGTGGCGGGCTCGTTCACCTTTACGGGGCAGGCGGCCTCCACGTCCGGCCCGTTGGGCGAGGTCACCGTCCAGGGCACCTTCACCGCCGACCTCGCCAGCACGATCCCCTCCACCGGCTTCCCGTAACGCCCGGGGTTTGCCTACACACGGCACGCTACTCCTGCGCGCGCCACGCTGCTTCGGTGGCGTGGCGCGTTCCATTGGGGTGCATCGCGAGCCTGCTCAGTTCGACGCCGCGTCGGAGACCGCGGTGCGTTGAAGCTGGCCGCAGACGAGGAGGCAAAGCCCCGGCACGCTCGGGTCCGTGACGTGGTAGTGGGCGAACGCGCCCTCGCGCCGGCACCCGACGATCTCGCCGGCGGCGAGGGCACGGAGGTGCTTCGACGTGTTCTGGTGGCTCTGCTCCGTCGCCTCGGCCAGTTCCTGCACGGTGGCTTCGCCCCGGCCGAGGAGCATGTTCAGGATGCGGAGGCGGACCGGATCGCCGAGGAGGCGGAAGCGGGCGGCGGCCGTTTCGAGGAGGTCGTCGGGAACGGGAGGATGCATGAGGCTTTGCACAACCGATCGGTTGCCCTTGCTTATAAACAGGGAGCGATGGCCTTTCTACTTTCACAACCCTGCGTTGTTTCTAAGAATATAAACCTATCCCCTTCATCATTCCTTTGTCAAGCAGCGCCGGAACTGCGCAACTGATCGGTTGTACACGACGCCACACCACCTGAACCGACCGTCCTTCCTTTATGAACCTCGTTGAACCCTGGCCGTGGTACATCGCCGGCCCCCTCATCGGCCTCGTCGTGCCGGCCCTCCTGCTCTTCGGCGGGAAGGTCTTCGGCATCTCGGCGAACCTCCGACATGCCTGCGCCGCCCTCCCCGTCCCCGCCTCCCGGAAGCCGGGCTTCCTCCGCTACGACTGGAGGACAGCGGGGACGTGGAATCTCGCGTTCGTCGTCGGCGTCGTCGCCGGCGGGTTCGTCGGTATCCAGCTACTCTCCGACCCTAGCGCCCCGCTGTCGATCTCGCCCGACACCGTTGCCGCCCTCGCCGCGCTCGGCGTGACCGATCTCGCGGGCTTCGTCCCGGCACAGCTCATCTCGTGGAGCGCGCTCGCCACGCCCGCCGGCGCGCTGATGGTGATCGGCGGCGGTTTCCTCGTCGGCTTCGGGGCGCGGTGGGCCGGCGGCTGCACGTCCGGCCACGCCATCAGCGGCCTCGCCGACTTCCAGCTCCCGTCGCTCGTCGCCGTCGTCGGCTTCTTCATCGGCGGCCTCGCCGTGACGCACCTCCTGCTCCCCGCCCTCCTCGGATAATGTCACTGCCTGCCATGCTTCCCTATACGACTCCCCTGCCCGACCTCCACGCCGTCGAGCCCGACGAGTGCTTCGACACGGAGCAGGTCGCGCCCGAACAACGTCGCCGCGCGCTCGCTGAGGGGAACGCGCCCCTCGCCCTCGCCGCCTACGCCCTCTTCGGCGCGTACCTCGGCCTCGTGTTCACCAAGAGCCAGGTGATCTCGTGGTTCCGGATCTACGAGATGTTCCGGTTCGAGAGCTTCCACATGTACGGCATCATCGGGAGCGCCGTCGCGACGGCCGCCCTCTCGATCTGGCTCATCAAGAAGCTGAACCTCACGACGATCCACGGCGAGCCGATCCGGCTGAGCCCGAAGCTCTGGGGCCGCAGCCCTATCCCCGGCGCGCGCTACTGGATGGGCGGGATCACGTTCGGGCTCGGCTGGGCGCTCCTCGGCGCGTGCCCCGGCCCGCTCTTCGCCCTCCTCGGCGGCGGGATCTCGGTGATGGTCGCCGCGCTCGTCGCTGCGCTCGCCGGGACGTGGGCCTACGCCCTCCTCCGCGAACGCCTCCCGCACTAGCCTTACCCCACGTACAGGCGCCGCCCGGCACGCCCGGATCCGCCCGAATCGTACGCTCTCTTACCCAGAACCACCGTCGCTCCGCGACCCCACGCCAACTCCCAACGCCATGCTGTTCCGCCAATATTTCGACCCCAAGCTCGCCCAGTATGCGTACCTCGTCGGCTGCCAGCAGACGGGCGAGGCGCTCCTCATCGACCCGCTCCGCGACATCGACCGCTACGTCGAGGCCGCCGAGGCTGAAGGGCTCACGATCGCGGCCGTCGCCGAGACCCACATCCACGCCGACTTCCTCTCCGGCGCCCGCGAGTTCGCCGACCGCTACGGCGCGAAGCTCTACCTCTCCGACGAAGGCGCCGACGAGGGCTGGGCCTCGAACTGGGCCAAAGACTCCGACTACGACGTGACCTTCCTCCGCGACGGCGACACGTTCTGGATCGGGAAGATCGAGATCACCGCCGTCCACACGCCCGGCCACACGCCCGAGCACGTGAGCTACGTCGTCGTCGACAAGGGCTCCGGCGCGACGACGCCGATCGGGATCGCGACGGGCGACTTCGTGTTCGTCGGCGACCTCGGGCGGCCGGACCTGCTTGAGCAGGCCGCCGGGATGCACGGCGTGCAGGAGGACGCCGCGCGCACGCTCTTCCACTCGCTCCCCGCCTTCCGCGAACTCCAAGACTACCTCCAGGTCTGGCCCGCCCACGGCGCCGGCTCGACGTGCGGCAAGGCGCTCGGCGCCGTCCCGACGACGACGGTCGGCTACGAGAAGCTCTACAACGCCTCGCTCGCCGCGGCCGACGAGGGCGAGGACGCCTTCGTCGACGCGATTCTCGCCGGGCAGCCCGAGCCGCAGATGTACTTCGCCCGGATGAAGCGCGACAACCGCGACGGCGTTCCGCTCCTCGGCGCGCTCCCGCAGCCTCGCAAGCTCACCGCGCGCGAGCTCGGCGAGCGCGCCACCGACGGCGCATCGCTCGTGATCGACACCCGGCTCGACCGTTCCGGCTTCACGGCGAAGCACCTCCCCGGCGCGCTCTACGCCCCGATGAACAAGAGCTTCAATACGGTCGTCGGCTCCCTCGTCGTGGACGAGACGACGCCGCTCGTGCTCGTCATCGAAGAGCAGCACGTCGAGGAGGCCGTGCGCGACCTCGTCCGCATCGGCTACGACACCATCGCTGCCTACGCCACGCCGGACACGCTAGAAGCCTACTTCGAGTCCGGCGGCGAGGCCGCGTCCATCGAAGAGATCACGTTCGACGACGTGGCGCGGCTGAGGGACGACGCGGACACGGCGGTCGTAGACGTGCGCTTCGCGAGCGAGTTCGCCGGGGGTCACGTGCCCGGCGCGGTCAACGCCTCGTACACCCGGCTCCCGGACTATGTCGCGACGCGGATTCCCGAGGGCAAGACGCTCCTCGTCCACTGCGCGTCGGGTGCCCGCAGCGCAGCGGCCAGCGCCTTCCTCGCCCGGCTCGGCTACGACGTGAAGTACGTCAGCGACACGTTCGCGGACTACGCCGAAACGCACGACGTGGAAGCCGGCCGCCCGGCGCTCACCCACGCGTAACGCGTGCTCACTACCTGATCGCGGGCCGGGGAACGTCCTCGGCCCGCGCTCCTCTCGCTACCTCCTCTGATGCTTTACGCTCTCCTCGGCGCCGTCGCGATCGGGCTCGTCCTCGGCCTCCTCGGCTCCGGCGGCTCGATCCTCACCGTCCCCGTCCTCGTCTACCTCGCGGGCCAGCCCGACAAAGTCGCGATTGCCGAGAGCCTCGCGATCGTCGGCGCGATCGCGGCCGTGGGCGCGCTCCCCTACGCCCGCCAGAAGCTCGTCGACTGGCACAGCGTCCTTTACTTCGGCGTGCCCGGCATCATCGGGACGTACGGCGGCGCGGCGCTCGCGAAGTGGGTGCCCGGCCCGGTCCAGCTCGCGCTCTTCGCCGTCGTGATGCTCCTCGCGGCCGGGCTGATGTTTCGCGGCCGGAAGGAGGCCCCGGAGGGCGAGCACAAGCGGCAAGCGCTGTGGAAGATCGCGGGCGAAGGCCTCATCGTCGGCGTGCTGACGGGGCTCGTCGGCGTGGGTGGCGGGTTCCTCATCGTCCCGGCGCTCGTGCTCCTCGGCGGGCTCTCGATGCGGCTCGCCGTGGGGACCAGCCTCCTCATCATCGCGGCGAAGAGCGCGGCCGGGTTCTGGAAATACACCGACGTGCTCGCCGAAGCTGGGCAGCACGTCGATTGGAGCCTCATCGGGATTTTTGCAGCGATCGGCATCGTCGGCTCGTTCGCCGGGAATGCCCTCAGCCAGCGCGTGCCGCAGGCCCAGCTCAAGCGCGGCTTCGCCGTCTTCCTCGTCCTCATGGGCGTGTTCATCCTCGCGAAAGAGGGACCGAAAGCGCTCGGGATGCGGGACGCCCAGGCCGCCGCCGCTCCGGCACCGACCGAGCTAGCCGTCACCGAGATCGTCCGCCTCTCCCCTTCCGAAACGGCTGCCTACCTCGCCGCCACGCCCGACGCGGTCGTCGTCGACGTTCGGACGCCCGGCGAGGTCGCCGCGAGCGGTCGCCTCGCGGGCGCGCTCGTCCTCGACGCGATGGCGCCCGACTTCGAGGCTCGTGCGCTCGACGCCCTCGACCCGGCGCAGCCCGTCGTCCTCTACTGCCGCTCCGGCAACCGCTCGGGACAGGCCGCCGAACGCCTCTCCGCCCTCGGCTTCACCGATCTCGCGAACGCGGGCGGCTTCAACGCCCTCGCCGCCGAAGGCTTACCGACGGAACCCTACGCTCCGTAGCCCGGTTGCGAATATCCCGTTCTGCGCTCTGTTTCCGCACCAAAAATCGAGCGGCCGACTCCGCCGCGCCCAACGCCTGAACGCCATGTCTTCGCCTGATTTCTTCCAGACCGAAGTGCTCGACAAGAGCCGCGAGAAGCCCGTCGTCGTCGATTTCTGGGCGCCGTGGTGCGGGCCGTGCCGCGTGCTCGGGCCAACGATCGAGCGGCTCGCGCGCGAGAGCAAGGGCGCGTGGCGCCTCGTCAAAGTCAACTCCGACTCGCACCCCGACCTCGCGCGGCGCTACGGCGTGCGCGGGATCCCCGCCGTCAAGCTGTTCGTGGACGGCACGGTCGCGGCCGAGTTCACGGGCGCGCTCCCCGAGCCCGCGATCCGGCAGTGGCTCGCCCAACACCTTCCCGCCTCCACCTCCTGACCCCCGCTCCGATGTCGTTCTTCTCCCGCTCCCAGCCCGCCGCCCCCGCCAACACGTTCGACCTCGCCCCGGCCGACTTCCGCGAGCGCCGCTCGGCCGACGACCCCGTGCTCGACGTCCGCACCCCCGCCGAGTTCAGCGACGGCCACGTCGTCGGCGCGCGCAACGTCGACATCATGGCACCGGACTTCCGCCGGCAGATCGAAGCGCTGGATCTGGACCCGGACCAGCCGGTCTACCTCTACTGCCGGAGCGGCAACCGGAGCGGGAAGGCCGCCGCGATGCTGCGCCAGATGGGCTTCGACGACGCCCACAACATCGGCGGGCTGCACGGGCTCGCCGAGGCCGGCGTCGAGACGGAGCGGTAGCCGATGCCGGGGATTCCTCCGATCCTCGCGACGGTGCAGGCGGGCGTCGCCTTCGGCGGGCTCGTCGCGCTGCTGCTCGTCGAGAGCGCGCACCCGTTCTTCGCACTGTTCCGCGATCGGCGCGAGCGGGGCGTCCACCTGCTGCGTAACCTCGCGCTCGGGCTCGTCAACGCGGCCGTCGTCGCGCTCGTCTTCGCCGGGCTGTGGGTGCTCGCCGCCGCGTGGGCCGACGAACGCGGGCTTGGCCTGTTGAACGTGCTCCGCAACACGGTAGGCCTGCCGGGTTGGGCGCACCTCATCGGCGCCGTCCTCCTCTTCGACGTGTGGACGTACACGTGGCACCGGCTGAACCACCGCGTCCCGTTCCTGTGGCGCTTCCACCGGCTCCACCACGCCGACGCCGAGATGGACGTGACGACGGCGAGCCGCTTCCACGTCGGCGAACTCGCGCTGTCGTCGGCGCTGCGGATCCCGCTCATCGTGCTGATCGGCGCGTATGCGTGGGAGCTGCTGGTCTACGAGACGATGATGTTCGCCGTCGTGCAGTTCCACCACGCGAACGTCGGCCTGCCGCCGGCGCTCGACCGCGCGCTGCGGGCCGTGATCGTGACGCCGGCGATGCACAAGGTCCACCACTCGCGGCTCCAGCCCGAGACCGACTCGAACTATAGTTCGCTGTTCTCGTGGTGGGACCGGCTCTTCCAGTCGTTCCGCCTCCGCGAGCGGCCCGAGGAGATCCGCTTCGGCCTCGACGCCTTCGACGGCGCCGAGCACCGGACGCTAGGCGGGCTGCTGCGGATGCCGCTCGCCCCCGTCCGCCCACCCGACCGCAAAGACGACCCCGCCCCGCCCGGCAGCTCGTGATCCTCCGACTTCATCCCCGATACGCCATGCATCCCTTCCCGCATCGCTACACCTGCACTGCCACCTCAGACTCCGACGGGACCATCGGGCTGGAAAGCCCGGGGCTCCCCGTGCTCGCGACGGCCGCCCCCGAGGAGTTCGGCGGGCCCGGCGACGCGTGGTCGCCGGAGACGCTGTTCGTCGCGGCCGTGGTGAGCTGCTTCATCCTGACGTTCCGGGCCGTGGCCCAGGCCTCGAAGCTCGCGTGGCTCGACCTCACCTGCGAGGGCGACGGTGTCCTCGATCGCGTCGACCGCGTCACTCGGTTTACCGAGGTCCGCCTCCGGGCCGAGTTGCGCGTGCCGGAGGACACGGATCCCGAGCGCGCTCACGGCCTCCTCGAGCGGGCCGAGCACATCTGCCTCGTCACGAACTCCCTCACCGCTGCCGTCCACCTCGACGCCCGTGTGGTCGTGGGCGAAGCCGTCGGCGAATGACAGCGCCCGATCCCCCATGATCCGCCGTCTTCTCACGTCCCTCGCCGTGCTCCTCGGCCTCGGCCACACCGGCTGCGCGCAGTCGGGCGACGGCTCGCTGTCGTGGCGGGCGGTCGACGCCCTCATCGAGCGCGAGTTTCCCGCCGTCGCGTCGGTCTCGACCGATTCCCTCGCGGCGTGGCTCGACGACTCGACGCGCGTGCCGCCGCTGCTCCTCGACGCGCGAGAGTCGGAGGAGTACGCCGTGAGCCATCTCCCCGGCGCACTCCGCGTCGACCCCGACGCCTCGGCCGAAGCACTCGCCGCCGCCCTCCCGGGGGACTTCGACCCGGCGCGCCCCGTCGTCGTCTACTGCTCGGTGGGCTACCGATCCGCCCGCATCGCCGACCGGCTCGAAACAGCAGGCGCGCGGGACGTACGCAACCTCGACGGCTCGATCTTCAAATGGGCGAACGAGGGTCGCCCCGTCGTCCGCGACGGCGCGACGGTCCGGGAAGTCCACCCCTACGATGCTACGTGGGGCCGCCTGCTGAACCGCGACCTCCGCGCCGAGTAACCCTCCCTCCACGTCTCTCCTCTCTCTTCCCTATTCCGCCATGGATTTCGCCAGCACGCCCTTCGCCCGCTTCATCGTCAGCCCCGCCGGCCGCGCTACGCGCATCGGGGCCGGCCTCGCGCTCCTCATCGGCGGCCTCGCCCGGCGCGACACGGCCGGCGGCAAGACCGCAGCCGTGCTCAGCCTCGTCCCGCTCGCGGCCGGGGCGCTCGACCTCTGCGTGCTCGCGCCGCTCTTCGGCGCCCCGCTCGACGGCGAGGCCGTCCGCCGCGCCGGAAGCTGATCGCTACGGGACCGCGACGGGTTCGGCCACTTCTTCGATCCCGATCGGTGCGCGCGCCTGTGCCCCCGGCTTCGGCGGAATCCGGCTCATCGCTAGTTCGGCCATCGCCGTGATCGTCAGGCTCGGGTTGACGCCGGGGTTCGCTGGCAGCATCGAGCCGTCGACGGCGTAGAGGCCGGGGTAGCCGTGCACCTGCGCGTCCACGCCGATCACGCCCTCCTCGGCGTCGCGGCCGTAGGGGCAGCCGCCGAGGATGTGCGCCGTCATCGGCATGTCGAGCAGACCCTCGTTGACCGTGCCGTTGGCGATGCCGTTCGTCTTCTCCGCGAAGCGGCGCGTGACCTCGTGCGCGATCGGGAGGTGGACGGGGATCGTCCGCTCGTCGTCGGGCTCCGAGATGAGGTCGCGGCGCCCGCCGGTCCAGCGGCTCCGGCCGAAGCGGAGGCGGATGCGGTTGTCGACGGTCTGCATCACGAGGAGGATCGTCGCGCGGTCGGCCCAGCCGGGGAGGACGTGCGTGCGGAGGAAGTCCTTCGGGCGACGGGCGATGTCCACGATGGACTTGGCGAGCCGCGCGGGGAAGCTATCGGCGATGATCGGCGGCCCCGAGAGGTAGCGCATCAGCCCCGAGCCCGAGGGGTAGCGAACGGGCTCGACCGTCGTCACGTCGTCGGCGTAGAAAATCGACGTGATGGCGACGCCCTTCGAGTAGTCCGGCTCGGGCGTGCGGCTGACCGAGCCCATGAGTGCCTCGCTGTTCGTGCGGACGCGCTCGCCGAGGCGGGGCGACACGTCGGGGAGCGAGCCGGTGACGTCGCGGCAGCGGAAGAGGAGCCGCTGCGTGCCCAGCGCGCCGGCCGAAAGGATCACGTTCCGGGCGCGGACGCGCTGCGTATCGCGGCGGAGCGGGCGCGTCGAGCGGCGGTGGACGACCTCGTAGCGCGCGCCGTCGTCGCCGGTGATCGGGCGGATATCCTGCACGAGCCGTTCGGCCCACACCTCGGCGCCGCCCTGCTCCGCGAGGTAGAGGTAGTTCTTGACGAGCGTGTTCTTCGCGTCGTAGCGGCAGCCGACCATGCAGCCGCCGCAGTGGATGCAGCCCGTCCGCGCCGGCCCCGTGCCGCCGAAGAACGGGTCCGGCACTGTCTCCCCCTCCTCACCGAAGTAGACGCCGACCGGGGTGGGCTCGAACGTGTCGCCTCGGCCGAGTTCGTCGGCGATCTCGCGCATCACGTGGTCGGCGGGCCAGAGGCGGGGGTTGCGGGCGACGCCGAGCATCCGCCGAGCCGTGTCGTAGTGCGGGCGGAGCGCATCGCCCCACGGGATCGGATCGTTCCATGCCGGCGTCTCGAACGTCTCGTCGTAGGGCTGCATCAGCACGCCCGCGTAGCCGAGACTGCCGCCGCCGACGCCCGCGCCGTGGAGGACGAGCACGTCTTTGAACGGGCTGATCTGCAGAATCCCGAAGCACCGGAGCGCGGGGGCCCAGAGGTAGCGCCGCGCGTTCCACGTCGACCGGGCGAAGTCCTCGTCGCGGAACCGCTTGCCGCGCTCCAACACGAGCACGCGGTAGCCCTTCTCCGCGAGGCGGAGCGCCGCCACGCTCCCGCCGAAACCGGAGCCGACGATGACATAGTCGTAGGTCTCGCTGGAGGGAGACGAGCGGTGGCCGGAGCGCGCACGCGGGAGTTCCATCACGCCGGGGGTTTCCCGAGCGGCGGGGATTCGCCACCGGGGGTAGGGCAAGTTCGAGCGCGCCGGGCGACGGGGCGAGAGCCGAGGGCCGCACGCGCCGTAGGCCATCGTCCCGCCGTCGTGTGGGGGCGCGGCTGATATCCCCAGCGCTACGCCGCGGTCTTCCGGTAGCGCGCGAGGGCGAGCGGGAGCGTAACGACGGCGAAGAGCGCCATCGCCCCGATGCCGCCGGCCACCTCGCGGAGCCCGGCCCCCTTCATCAGCACGGCCCGCAGCAGCGCCGCGAAATGCTTGATCGGGTTCAGCTCGGCGAGCGCCTGCGCCCACCCCGGCATCGACTGCACGGGGGTGAAGATGCCGCCGAGGAAGAAGAACGTCACGAGCACGAAGAACGTCACGAACATCGCCTGCTGCTGCGTCGCCGCAACCGTCGAGACGAGGAGGCCGAGGCTGAGCGCGGCGAGGAGGTAGACCGCCGCGCCTGCGTAGACCACGGCGACCGAGCCCACGAACGGAATCCCGAAGACGAACCGGATAAGCGCGAGCCCGAGCGTGAGTTCGAGCAGGCCGAGCGCCCAGAACGGGATCAGCTTGCCGGCGATGAACTGCCCCCGCGTGATCGGCGTGACGTTGAGCTGCTCCAGCGTCCCGATCTCTTTCTCGCGCGCGATGTTCTGCGCCGTCAGCAGAATGCCGACGAGCGTCACCAGCGACGCGAGCAGCCCGATCGCCATGTACGCGAGGTAGCCGCGCTCCGGGTTGTAGAGCGTCCGCGTCTGCACCGCCACGCCCCGCATCGACGAGGCAGAGCGAGCAGGCGCTAGCTCAGCGCGCGAGAACGCAGCGAGGATCTGCGCGGCGTACGACTGCACGACGCCCGCCGCCGCGCCGTCCTCCGCGTTGAGCACGAGTTGGACCGTCGGTGCCGCGCCCCGGCCGAGGTCGCGCGCGAACCCGGCGGGGATGCGGAGCACGGCCCCTGCCTCGCGCTCCAACAGGGCGTCGTCGGCCTGGTCGCCCGACGCCGTGTACAGTGCGACGTCGAACCGGCCGCTCGCCGTGAACCGCTCGACGAGCCGCTCCGACGCCGGGCTTCGGTCGAGATCGACGAGCGCGAGGTCGGTGTGCTTCACCTCGAACGTCATCGCCTGCGAGAGGATGAGGAGTTGGAGGATCGGCGGGACGAAGATCTGCACGAGCATGATCCGGTCGCGGAGGACCTGGAGGATCTCTTTCCGAACAATGGCAAGAATCGTACGCATGGCGGCAGCCTACCCGATCCGGTCGTTGAACGAGCGCGCGCCGGCGGCGAGGAGCACGACGGCGAACACGCAGATCACGAGCACCTCCTTCCACAGCACGGCGAGGCCGACGCCTTTCAGCATCACCCCACGCGCGATGATGATGAACCACGTCGCCGGAACGATGTTGGTCACCGGCTGCAACCACCCCGGCATCGAGGCAATCGGGAAGATGAAGCCGGAGAGGGCGAGCGTCGGGAGCAGCAGGCCGAGGAGCGCGCCCATCATCGCCGTCCGCTGGTCCGGCGTCCGTGACGAGATGACGACGCCGAGCGCGAGCGAGACGAGGACGTAGACGAGCGCGGCGGCGAGGAGCAGTCCGATGCTCCCATGCACCGGCACCCCGAAGACGAGCCACGCCACGCCGAGCGCCGACACCGCGTTGACGAACGCGAGCACGAGGTACGGCACCACCTTCCCGACGACGATCTGGAACGGGCGCAGGGGCGAGACGAGCAGCACTTCGAGCGTCCCCGTCTCTTTCTCTTTGGCGAGCGAGATCGCCGTCATGAGTGCAGAAACGAGCGTGAGCACGAATGCGAGCAGGCCGGGCACGAAGAGGTTTTCGCTCGCGAGCGTCGGGTTGAACCGCATCCGCGTCGCCGTGCGCACGACCGCCGCGCCGCCGCCCCTCTCGCTCGACCACGCCTGCACGACGGTCCGCACGTAGCCCTCGGCCGTCGCGGCGAAGTTCGCATTCGTCCCGTCGCTAACGACGAGCACCTCGGCCGTCCCGCGCCCGACGCCTCGCGCGAAACCGATCGGGAGCACGAGGGCGACGTCGGCCTCGCCTGCCCGGAGCATGGGCTCGACGGAGTCGACGCTCGCGACCACGCCGACGAGCCGGAGCGCCGTCGTCGAGGCCACGGCGCGCGTCAGTTCGAGGCTCCGCGCGTCGCGCGAGGGGTCGACGACGACGACGCGGACGCCTTCGACGTCGGTGCGGATCGCGAAGCCGAAGAGGAGGACCATCGCGACGGGCATCAGCAGGAGCACGGCGAGGGTCTGCCGGTCGCGCAAGATGTGGCGCGTCTCCTTGACGACGAAGCTGCGGAAGGCACTCATGGCGGTGGCGGATTACGAGGGGCGAGCGAGACGGACAAACACGCCTTCGATGGAAGTAGCGCCGAACTGCGCCTTCAGCTCGGCGGGTGTCCCGAGCGCAGCGATCCGGCCGTCGACCATGATCGAGACACGGTCGCAATACTCCGCCTCGTCCATGTAGTGCGTCGTGACGAAGACCGTCGTGCCGCGCGCGGCGGCGGCGTAGATCATCTCCCAGAACTGCCGGCGCGTGACGGGGTCGACGCCGCCCGTGGGCTCGTCGAGGAAGACGACGTCGGGCTCGTGGAGGAGCGCGACGGAGAACGCGAGTTTCTGCTTCCATCCGAGCGGGAGCCGGCCGACGCGCTCGTTCGCGGTATGCTCGAAGCCGAGTTGCTGGAGGAGCGTCGCCATCCGCTCGTCGATCACGCGGTCGACGAGCCCGTAGACCCGACCGTAGAAGCGGACGTTCTCGCGCACGGTGAGGTCGTCGTAGAGCGCGAAGCGCTGGCTCATGTAGCCGATCCGGCGCTTGACCGCCTCGGGCTCCGTCGCCACGTCGAAGCCAGCCGTGTGCGCTTCGCCGCCGGAGGGCGCGAGAAGGCCCGTGAGCATCTTCATCGCCGTCGTCTTCCCCGCGCCGTTCGCGCCGAGGAAGCCGAATACCTCGCCCTTCGCCACGGAAAACGTGATGGCGTCTACGGCCGTGAAGTCGCCGAACGTCCGTGTGAGGTCGCGCGCCCACACGGCCGCGTCGTCCTTTGCAATCATGGGCTCGCGGTCAGACATGACGAACCTCGGCGGCGGCATCGAGATCGTCCATTAGCGCCATGAACACGTCCTCGACTGAGGGCTCGGCGGGCTCGGCGACGACGCCGGTCCACCCTTCGGCGTCGAGCGTGCGGCGGGCGGACGCGGCGAGGGCGGCGGCGTGCTCCCGGCTCGCCGCGCCGGTGCCGGTGATGTGGACCCACTCGCCGAACACGTCGGCGCGAGCGACGCCGTTGGTGGCGCGGAGCGTGCGGAGGAGCGCGGCGCGATCGCCCTCGGCGCGAACGCGAGCGAGGGGCGCGGCGAACGCGCGGGCGACGGCTTCGGGCGTGTCGGGCGCGCGGAGCAGCCGGCCGTTCTGGAGGAGCGCGATCCGGTCGCAGCGCGCGGCCTCGTCCATGTATGGCGTCGAGACGAGCGTCGTGATCCCGCCCGCCCGCAGTTCGGCCAGCATGTCCCAGAACTCAACGCGGCTGACGGCGTCGACGCCCGTCGTCGGCTCGTCGAGGACGAGCACGCGGGGGCGGTGGACGAGCGCGCACGAGAGCGCGAGCTTCTGCTTCATCCCGCCCGAAAGCGCGCCCGCGCGGCGGTCGTCGAAGGGCTCGATCTGTGCATAGATCGGCGCGATGAAGTCGTACTCGGCCTCGACCGTCGTCCCGAAGACGGAGGCGAAAAACTCTAGGTTCTCACGGACGGTGAGGTCGGGGTAGAGCGAGAACCGGCCGGGCATGTAGCCGACGCGGCGGCGAATCTCGCGGTAGTCGCGCACGATGTCGAGCCCGTCGACCGTCGCCGTCCCGTCGTCGGGCAGGAGGACGGTGACGAGGAGGCGGAACAGCGTTGACTTCCCCGCCCCGTCGGGGCCGATCACGCCGAACAGCTCGCCGCCTTCAACGGCGAGCGAGACGCCGTCGAGCGCGGGCGTTCCGTCGAAGCGCTTGACGAGGCCGTCGACGGTGACAGCGGCGGGAGCGTGGGGCATCGTCATTCCTCCGTCGGGCCGGGGGCAAAGCGGACCTCGCCCGGCATCCCGACTTTGAGCAAACCGTCCGGGTTGGGCACGCGGACGTCGAAGGCGTAGACGAGCTCGGCCCGCTCGTCGCGGGTCTGGATCGGCGTCGGGGTGAACTGCGCTTC
The DNA here is from genome assembly GCA_039944855.1 of Rhodothermales bacterium. NCBI lineage: Bacteria > Pseudomonadati > Rhodothermota > Rhodothermia > Rhodothermales > Rhodothermales bacterium. The sequence goes on from JBDUXZ010000037.1 coordinate 64,706, forward strand.
GGCGGCGATCCACGTCACCATGCCTGCAAGCGAGCGCAGCGCGCCGTCCTCTCCATCGACGAGGATTTCCACCGACGCGCCGAGGCGGAGGCGCGGGAGCTGCGTGCCGCTGGCGTACGCGCGGAGCGTCAGCGTGTCGAGGTCGGCGACGGTGTAGAGCGGCGTGCCGGGCTGGACCGACTCGCCCCGCTCGGCGAGCACGGTGAGGACGGTTCCAGCCGTCGGGTTGACGACGCGCGCGTCACGCATCCGCTCGTCGATTTCGCCGATTTGTGCCTCGATCTGCCCGGCCTGCGCGGCGACGCTCGCGGCCTGCGCGCGGACGGTCCGCGCCCGCGCCGTCGCCTGCTCGATCTGCCGGCGGAGCACGGCGACCTCGCCCTCGCGCTGGTTCAGCTCCCGCGCCGTCGCGGCGGCATCGGCGAAGAGCCGTTGCGCGCGGGCGAGCTCTTTGCTTGCGGTTTCGAGTTGGGCGCGGAGGGCGCCAGCCTGCGCGGCGACCTCCGGCTCCTGCGCGAGCGTGGCCTGCCGCTGCGCCAGCAAGCTCTGCCGCTGCGCGCCGAGCGCCCGCCGCTGGAGCCCGAGTCGCGTCGTGTCGATGAGCCCAACGACGGTGCCTTCCGTGAGCCGGTCGCCCTCGTCCACGTCGAACCGGAGGAGGTGGCCCTGCGCGTCGGCCGAGACGGTGGTTTCGGTCGCTTCGAAATTGCCGTAAGCGTCGGGCTCGTCGCCGTCGCCGCAGCCGCCGAAGAACAGCAGGGCGAGCAGCACGCCGAGGACGAGGGCGCCGAGGTCGATGAGTGCGTGAGCGCGTCGCATGGTCAGTTCCGGTCGAGGGTGGGCGCGGCGGGAGCGGGCGGTTCGGGGAAGCGGCCGAGCGCGGAGAGGAGGCGGGCCTGCGCCTGCGCCCGCTCGATGCGGTGGCGCGCGAGCGTGAGCCGCGCCTCGGCGAGATCGGTGAGGCGGTCGGTGTAGCGGTCGGGCAGGAGCACGCCTTCGTCGAGCTGGCGTCGGGCGGCGCGGAGCACTTCTTCGCGGAGCACGACAATCCGCCGGTCGGCGGCGAGCGCGACGTCGAGCCGAGCGAGGGCGGCCCGCTCGTCGGCGACGTCGCGGAGGATCTGCCGGTCGAAGGCGGCGGCCTCGGTTTCGGCGATCTCGGCCTGCACGCGGAGCGCTTCGGCCGTGCGGCGCGCCCGGCCGCCGTCGAACACCGGCCAGCGCACCCTTGCGCCCACGATCCCGAACTCGGCCACGTCGTCAGCGAAGAGGTCGAACGGGCTCGGACGGCCGACACCGGCCTGCCCGAAGAGGCCGAGCGTGGGGCGCGTCGACGCTTCCATGGCGCGCGCCTCGGCTTCGGCGCGGGCGGCGGCACGATCGAACCGGACGCGCTCGGGCCGACCCGCCGCGACTTCCTCTTCTGCCAGCGCGGCGAGCGCACGGGCCGCCTCGGCGTCGAGGTCGGGCACGGCGAGCGCGGCGACGGCGAGCGGTTGCCCTGTGAGATCGGCGAGCACATCGAGCGCGGCACGCCGTCCCGCCTCGGCTTCAGCGATTGTCAGCCCGATGCGGAGCCGCTCGGCCTCTAAGGCCGCCGCGTCGGCCGCGAGCGCCGCCCCCTCCTCAGCCTGCCGCTGCACGACCCGGAGCCGTACGTCGAGATCTTCCGCCGCGAGCGCGAGCACGCCCGCCTGAGCGTCGAACAGGAGCGCGCCGAAAAATGCCTCCGCCGCGGCCTCGCGGAGCCGGTAGAGCGTGACGGCCACGCCGGCTACGTCTTCGGCGTAGCGGGCTCGCTCGGCAGCGGCCTGCTGCGCGACCCGACCGCCGTCGTAGAGCGTCCAGTCCGCCTCGACCTGGACGCGGGCCTGTTCGCGCGGCGGGCTCGGCACGGCCTGTTCGGGTAGGTCGATCGGGATCTCGGGCACCGCGTTCTGCACCGTCGCCTGTCCGCTGAGGGCTAGTTGTGGGAGACGCTGCGCGCGAAGCGCCGCCAGCCGGAGCTGGGTCGCGCGGGCGAGGAGATCGGGCTGCACGGCGCGGGGGTCCTGCTGTGCAGCCGCGGCACGGAGCGCGCCGAGTTGGAGTGTGTCCGGCGTGCTCGCCGGCTGCGCCATGGCAGCGGCTGACAGCGCGAAAAGGAGCGGGAGAAATAGGCGCATAGCGGTCAGCGAGCTTGCGGGGAAGATGAGTATCCGCGCGGTTTATCTACCTGGTTAACTGTCGTTCAAAAAAGGGGCTCATGGCGCGAGGCTGCGGAGGAGTGCATCGGCGAGGTTCTGGCGGCGGCGCTCCATCATTGCCTCCCGCGCGTCGGCGTCGAGGCCGAGGACCGCTTCGAGCATCGGGGCGGCGGCGTACGGGAAGACGAGTTGGGCGAGAAGCGCGACGAGGAGGTCTTCGGCCCGCGCCGGGCGTAGCCGCCCCGCCTCGGCCTCCGCATCGAGCTGGCGCTGAAGCCCGTCGAACACCGCTCGCCGCATCGCATCGACGGGGAGCGTTTCGCCGAGGATGCTGCGGAGGTGGTCGGGGCGGTACTGGAACTCGGCGATGAGGTAGCCGGGGAGATACGGGTTCTCGTCGAGGATGCCGAGTTCGACCTCGACCGCGCGCTGCAGCTTGTCGCGCAGCGGAACATCGGCGGCGAGTGCCTGCAACATCTGTGGGAAGAGCGTTCGCGCCGCACGGAGGAAGACGGCCTCGGCGAGCTTCTCCTTCGAACGGAAGTAGTAGTGGAGCAGCGCTTTGTTGACGCCCGCCTCGTCGGCGATCTCCTGCGTGCGGGCACCCGCCGTGCCCCGGCGGAGGAACACGCGGTGCGCGGCTTCGAGGATCTGCGCCTCGGTGTCACTCGGAGAAACGGCGGGCGGGGTAGGCATGGATCGGGAGAAACGATGCGGAGCGGAGAAGCGTTAACCACGAGGTTAAATCATCCTACCAACCCAGAGTTCCCACCTCGGCCCTCTTCTTTCCACGGAGATGCCGACGCCTCAGCGGAGCAGCTTCCCGAGCGTGACGACAGCGGTAGCCGCAAGGGCCATTGCGCCGAGCGCAAGCGAGGTCACGTCGACGATGGGCTCGTAGCGCGTTCCGCTCGGTGTGACGCAGATGTAGCCCCGAGGCGTCACCCTCCCTCGGCCGAGACTCCCGCCCCCACCGCCGCCCTCCTCGTCCGGCCCACGGCCGGAGCCGCCTCCGAACCCGAAGCCGAGGCGGACTTCCGCGACGGGGATCACAGTAGTGTCACCGGACAGGACGGGTTCGCCAAAAATGGCGCGGGGACCGAGCGTCCGAAGCAGTTCTTCGATGGGCTGCGCTACGTCTTCCTGCCGAAAAAGCGGAGGCCTATCGACGCGTATCTGTTCCATGATGGGTCGGTACGGATGCGCCCCGGACGAGCCGGGGCGCGGTGCACGGGGTCCTTCAGCCGAAGGGCATTCTCAGATGAAGATGATCTGCGCGCCTTCGCCTTCCGCGAGGGCGTACATGTCGCCGACCGTGATGACGCCAGCGAGGTCGTCGATGAACTCATCCTCCTCGATCTTGAACATCTCGACGGCGAGCTTGCAGCCGTAGATCTCGCCACCGCCGGCGACGATCATCTCCATGAACTCGGAGACGGGCGGGATGTCGAGCTTGTCCATCTCCTTCCGCATCATCGCCGAGGCAAGCGCCTCGAACCCGGGGAGCCCGCCGAGCATCGTCGGCATCTTTTGCATGAAGGCCGGGTTGCCGACGGTCGAGGTGTGGAGGTGGTCTTGCCGGTCTTTGCGGATCGCTTCGAGGCCGAAGAAGGTGAAGAACATCTTCGCCTCCATCCCCTCCATGAGCGCGCCGTTGGCCATGATGAGGCCGGCATACACGTCTTCGAGCGTGCCCTTCGAGACGATGACGAGGACTTTGCGGACGGGGTGCTCGTCCGCCTTCTTAGTGGTGGGGTCGGTGTACGTGGCAGGGGCTTCCATGATGGTACCTCGATGGAGTCAGAGTGGAAGGGGAGGCAGCGGCGTCAGACGCAGCTCGCAGGTTTCGGGATGCCGGCGATCTTGCTCGACACCTTCAGCGGGCCGCCGGGGAAGAGGTCGTAGAACTCCTTGATCGTGACGAGGCCGGACTTGCCGATGCGGCGGATCGTCAGCGGCGTGCCCTCGGCGTAGCGATCCCGGAGGTAGTGGAGGACTTCGAAGTGCTTGTCGGTGAGTTCGAAGCCCTGCGCCTGGGCGATCTGGTGCGCGAGCTCCGGCGTCCACTGCCCGGGGTCGGTGAGGTAGCCTTCGTCGTTGACGTCGACGGTCGTAATGCCAATGGTCTGTTGCATGGGTCCGGGGGTTGATCGGTGGTCGGGACGGTGGGGGTCAGGCGGGCTCGGCTTCGGGCTCCGGCGTGCCGGCGTCTTTGCCGAGCATCGACATGTGGGACGAGACGGGGAGCGGCTTGCCGGTGAGGAGGAGGTGCCAGTAGACCCACTCGAAGGCGAGCTTGCCCATGTGGTTGGCGCGGGTCTCTTTGAGCAGGCTCATCGGGCCGAGGAGCGGGAGCGGGAATTTGCCCGGCAGCGGCTCCGTGTCGTAGTTGAAGTCGATGAGCGTAGCCTTGCCGTGGCCGGTCTCGATGAAGCAGTTGGCGTGGCCGTCGAACGCGGCATCGAGCGGCTCACCGTGGATGTAGTGGAGGACGTTCTCGGTCAGGATCTCGGCCTCGAAGTGCGCCACCGAGCCGGCCTTCGACGTCGGAAGGTTCGTCGCGTCGCCGATGACGAAGACGTTCTCGTAGTCCCGCGCCTGCAGCGTGTGCTTGTCGGTCGGGACGTAGTTGAGGTCGTCGGCGTCGCCCATGTCGCTGGCCTCGACGAGGTCGGCGCCCATGTTCACGGGGACGGCGACGAGGAGGTCGAAGGGCACCTCGCGCTCGTCGTACGAGACGAGGACTTTGCGCTCTTCATCGACGCGCTCGACGTAGAAGTCCGGGACGACGGTGATCCCCTTCTCCGCCATCAGCCCGCTGAGGAATTCCGTCGCCTTCGGCTTCGTGAACGCGCCGGAGAGCGGGGTGACGTAGCTGATCTCGACGCGGTCACGCATCCCGCGCTCCTCGAAGAACGAGTCGGCGAGGAAGGCGAACTCGAGCGGGGCGATGGGGCACTTGAAGATGCTCTCGGCGAGGAAGATCACGAGCCGCCCGCCCTCCCACGTCGCGAGCCGGTCGCGGAGCGCGCACGCGCCCTCGAAGGTGTAGAAGTCGAAGGCGTCGCGGTACCACAGCTCGCCGTCGAGGCCGGGCGTCTCTTCGGGCCGCGGCGTCGTGCCGGTGGCGACGATGAGGAGATCGTAGCCCAGCGCTCGCCCGTCCGTCAGCCGCACCGTGTTCGCCTCCGGCTCGATCTCTTCGACTTCGGCGACGACGAACGTGACGCCGTCGGGGATGAAGTCGCGCTTCGGGCGGACGAGCCGCTCGGCGTCGTAGATCTGGAAGGGGACGAAGAGGAAGCCGGGCTGGTAGTAGTGGTCTTCGTCTTTGTCGACGACGGTGATGGCCCACGCGTCGGCGTCGAGCGCCTTGAAGAGCTTGTTGGCCATCATGGTGCCGGCCGTGCCGGCGCCGAGGATGAGGAGGTTTTTCATGGCTCGTAGATGTTTTGGCTGCGGTCGTTTCAGGGTACGAAGCCGACGGCCTCGCGGCCGTCCGGCCAAAACCCCCCGATTGTGCCATCCCGTCACCCAATAGCTTGTAGGCAAGGACCCCACAACTGTCCAGTTGCATACTGGAGCTAGCTAATGAACAAGGCAGACGCGATCAAAAGCCGCAACGGCACCCCGACCGGACCGCCGAGGTGCCGCTGGGCAGTGGGGACTAGAACCGGTAGCTCACGCCCACCACGGCCGTCAGCGTCGAGAGCTCGCTCGTGACCGTCGTGCCGGGCACGCTCGACTGCCCGGTCATCGGGATCATCATCGGGCTCTGCATCGCCGAGGTCACCTCGTTGCGCGGGGCGTACTGCACGGCGGCCGAGGCCATCACGCGCGCGTTGACGAGGTACGAGAACCCCGCGCTGAGGTGGTGCTGCACGATCGCCGGCGCGGCCACGTTGAAGAAGGCCACGTCGTCGCGGATCGGGTTCTCGTTGTAGGCGTAGCCGAGGCGGACGGGCAGCCGGTCGGTGACGTCGTATTCGAGCCCGACGGCGGCGACCCAGATGCTCTCCCAGCCGAAGCCGGTGACGGCGCCGGTTTCGTCGAACGCGGCGGCCTGGAAGCCGTCTGTGTTCGCGAAGTCGAGGTAGCGGACGTCGGCCACGAGCGTCAGCCGGTCGATCCCGCTGTAGGCGGCGGCGACCGACGCGATCAGCGGGTAGTCGAGGTTGTAGCTGAACGTGCGGTCGGCGTACGCGAAGTCGAAGTCCTGGAAGAACTGCGGGGTCTTGACCGAGATGCCGGCGGTGAGTCCCGCGTCCGTGGCGTAGTGGAACCCCAGCTGCGCGCCGAAGCCGAGCGCCGTGGCGCGCGGGCCGTCGGGATAGCCGTTCTGGTCCGGGTTCGTCGCCGGGAACGGAGCGACCTCCAGCATCCCGACGTTGAGCGTCGGGGCGAGCCCGAAGGAGAGCCGGTCGTTGAAGGCGAACGCGTACGTCGGCGCGACCTGGAAGAGCGAGAACGATGAGCGCAGCGCGCCGAAGCCGCCCGCCTCCTGCGGGAACGTGATCGGGTTCCCGTCAGCCGTGGTCGGATCGGACGCCGCGTAGTTCACGCCGAACCCGCCGACGCCGAGCGCGCTGATCCCGAACGTGGACCGGCCGTGGGCCGGGCGGTAGACGAAACCGACCGCCGGGATCGGGAACGGGCCGGTGTCGCTCGCCGTCGTGCCGCTCAGCCGGACCGGCGGCGCGTCGGGCCCCATCGCCCCCGTCTCGATCGTCGAGGCGAGGTCGGTCGTCGGAAACATGAGTTGGAGGCTGACGTCGAGCTGCGTCGCGTCGAGCGTGGCGATGGCGGCGGGGTTCCAGTGCAGCGCCGCGAGCCCATCGCGGGGCGCGGCCATGCCGGCCCCGGACCAGCTCTGATCGATGGGGCCGACCCCGTTGAGGACGTGGCCCGTCTGCGCCACGGCGACGGGGAGCACCCCGAGGCTGAGGACGAGCAGGCCGAGGGTGAGGTGCATGTGTCGCATGACGTTCCTCCAAAAGAAAAGTGCGGTGCCGTGGGTGCAAGACGGGAGACCCCGACTCGGTACAAGTCAGCTTAGCACGCGCTACGGCAGCATGTCGTAGTCGGCAGGGCCTCCCCCGTGCCGTCCGAAGTCGACCCGTGGAGTAGGCCCGTTGCTTAGGGCCGAGCCCTCCCCTCGCCCCCGGCTGACGGCCGTCTAGGCCCCGTCCCCATCCCCCGATCGGGGCCTCCCCCACAGCGCGCCGACCTCATCGCACCGGCCTCACGCCTCGTCCCGGTCGGGCCGTTCGAGGTGGCGCATGGAGAGCACGGGGCACGGGGCGGAGCGGATCGTCCGCTCGGTCACGCTCCCGACGAGGGCGTGCTCCAGCCCCGTCAGCCCGTGCGTCGCCATCACGACGAGGCCGGCCCCGCGCTCCTCGGCCAGTTCGATGATCTCGCGGTGGGGACGGCCGACGCAAATGTGGAACGCGGCGGCCGGGTCGCCTCCGACCTCCGCGTCGAACGCGCGGAGGTGTCGCTCGGCGCGCTCGATGAACGTCGCTTCGGCGACGCCCGGCGACACACCGAACGCCTCGGGATAAAAGACCGGGTACGGCCCCGTCTCTTCGACGACGTGCACGAGCTCGACGGGCGCCTCGAACAGCGCGGCCGTCCGCTTCGCCGCGCCGACCGCGTTCCGGTTGGACGCGGCGAAGTCGACCGGCACGAGCACGGGCGCGTCCGGGCCGGGTGCCGTCCGCACCGCCGCGTTCGGGACCGTCAGCACGGGGCACGGCGCGAGGCGGACGACCTCTTCGGCCACGCTCCCCGCGAGGAGGTGGCGCACGCCGCGCCGCCCGTGCGTGCCGACCACGACGAGGTCGGCCCCGACCTCCCGCACGTAGTCGAGCAGCACCTCGGCTGCGACCTCGCCGCGCCGGACGACGACCTCCGGCCCGATCACGTCGAGCGCTTCGTCGCCGCCGAGCGCGGCCTCGGCGAAGGCGCGGGTACGAGCTTCCAGCACGTCGGTCGGCTCCTCCGGCTGCGGGAGGCTCCCGAGGTCAAGGTTGAAGATGGACGCGGCGTGGACGAGGTGGAGGCGGGCGTGGAGCCGCTCGGCGAGGTCGGCAGCGCGGACGAGCGCGGCCTCGGACCCCTCGGAGAAGTCGAGGCCGGCAACGACGGTACGAACGTCAGTCATGGTCGTGGGGGTTGGGCGAGCTATCTCCGACCGCGCGGGCCGGTCGCGCCGCGGCGCCAGCCGCGCCACGCGGGGTGCCCGGCGTCGTCGCGGAGGACGAGGACGGCGTCGCCGCGCTGCACCTCGCGGGCGATCACGATGGGCTCGCGGTCGAGCGTGACGCGAGAGCCGACGATGACGACGGCGTCTCCCGCGTCGATCTGCTCGTCCTGGCCTTCGAGATACCACGACGGGCCGAGGTGGACGGGGACGGCCTCGCCGTCAGCATCGACGACGAGGTGGACGCCGTAGCCGGTGCCACGCCGGTCCGGGTGCATCGCGACGCTCCGCACGGTGCCGCGCAGCGTCTCGACGGTGGAGAGATCGTACTTCGGCCCTTCGGCGGGCGGGCCGGACTGCGCCCAGGCCGGGGTGGCGAGGAGCAGGGCGAGGACAACGAGAAGTGCTTTCATGGCAGTGTGGGCTTAACGTGAGGGCGAGCCCCCGGACGAACGACGACAGGTAGGCCGACGTCAGTCGTCGTCAACTTCGTATGCGCCGGGGTTCGCCGATGTAGGGGTAGCGCGGATCTCGGGGTGGTTGATCTGCCCGCCGAGGTTCGCGACGTAGCCGATCCACCCGCCCGCCGCGAGGGCGAGCACGAGCGCCAGCGCCGTCGCCGAGCGCGGCACGGCCTTCGTCCGAAAACTGACGAGCAGCAGCAGCGCCACGACCCCGACGACGCCGACGGCGACCGCGGCCCCGAGCGCGGCGTCCTCGTGCGCCTCGATCGCCACCTCCGAGACGCCGACCTGATGCTCCACGAGGTCTTCGGCCTCCTCGCCGGAGAGGTAGACGGGCAGCACGAGGAGCCCCGCGAGCACGAGCAGGCCGAGGCTCGCACGCGCGACGCCGTCGTTCTTTCCGACGAGCGCCCAGACGAGCCCGAGCGTCGCGAAGACGATCCCGAAGAGCGGGGCGTGGTTGAGGATGAGGTGGAGGTGAGCGGCACTCATGGCGTCAGCAGTTGAGCGTTCAGCGTGGAGGGCGCGAGTTCAGAGAACGCGCGTTGGACGGAGTCACCGGGGGCGTATCAGCACGGCCCGGGCGTCCTCGATGGCTTCGAGGGCGTGGGCGACGCCGCCCGGCAGGACGAGGCCCTCGCCGGTGCGGAGCGTGTGCACGTCGTCGCCCACGGTCACGCGCACGGCGCCTTCGGTCACGAGCAAGAAGGCTTCGACGGGCACGGTGTGAGCGGGAAGCCCCTGCCCTGCCCGGAAAGCAAACCCTTTCACGCGGGTATTCCCGTCGTACAAGTCAGCCGTCGTGAAGGGCGCATCGTCGGAATCGGGAAGCAGGGGCAGGGCGGAGAAAGCCGACGAGGGCATGTCGGGAAGCGGAGTCGGCTCATGAGCGCGGTCCATCCCCCGCGCCACGAACTCGCTCACCGCACGGTGGGCGTGCTGCCGGATGAGCGCCACGACCTCGGGATCGTCCGATGTCTCGACCACCCGCACGCCGCGCGGCGTTGCCTCGACCTCCATCGAGATGGCGTCGGCGTGCTCGAAGATGGCGGCGAAGAGCGGGTCCCACCGCCGCATCGGCTGCCCCGATGCCAGCCGGTCCTTCATCTGACGGACGTGCTCGCGGATCCGCGCCGCGACGGCGGGATCGTCGGACTCGGTCCACGTCTCGACGCCGTCAGGCCGGTCGACGACGCGGCGCTCGATGGCTTCGTGGTCGGCGAGGAGGGCGTGGATGGTGTCGTGGTGGGCACCGCCTCCCTGCCCCATCCGGTCGCCCTGAGCGTGGGCCGCTGGCAGGGCGAGTAGGGCAGCGAGGAGGACGAGCAGTCGGGGCGTCATCGGTTTGGGCGTTTGAGAGTCAATGGAGACCGGCAATTCCGCATCGCATCGTGCGGTTACCGAGTTCAGCACGGTCGGGCTATCGCTAGAACCGGCGCGGCAACGATCAGCAGCAGGGAGACGAGGAGCAGTTTCGTGACGGCGGATCGGATTGGGAGTAGAGGGAGTGGGCGATGCACGGGGGCTTTCATCGACTCGCCGCGAGAGCGCCGGGGAAGACGAGCGCGCGGCCCGTGAACCGCTCCAGCTCGGCGAGGCGGAGGAAATAGTCGCGGAGGGCCGCGGCGTAGCGTTCTTCGGCGGCGAGCGCCGTCCGCTGCGCGTCGAGGAGCGCGAAGAGCGGGACCTCGCCGAGGAGGTAGCCCTCGTACGAGCGGGCGACGAGCGTGTCGGCCTGCGGGCCGACGACGTCGCGGTAGCGGGTCACCTGGGCGAGCGCGGCGCGGTAGCCCGTCCACGCGGCCTCGGCCTCGGCCGCGAGTTGGATTGCTGTCGCTTCTCGCGCCCACGTCTGCTCGCGGAGCCGGGCCTCGGCCACGGCGCGCGGGCCGCGAACCGACGGCGTGCCCGGAATCGGAATCCGCAAGCCGACCTGGAAGCCGACCGTATTGAACCCGTCGCCGAAGTCCTGCGGGAAGACCTCGACGGCGAGGCCGGGGAAGCGCGCGCCCTTCGCCTCGCGCACGCCGAGGCCGGCGGCGGCCACGCTCGCGCGGGCGCTCTGCGCTTCGGGCAACGACGGTAGCCCGCCGACCACGTCGGCGCGCGCCACGTCCACAGGCCGGAACGCGAGCGGCCCCGGCGTCACGACCTCGACCTCGGCCCCGAGCGCGGCGGCGGCGGCGACCACCAGGCGGGATCGGGCGAGCGCCTGTTCGGCTTCCACGAGCGCGGCCTCGGCTCCGGCGCGTTCGATCTCGGCGCGCATCGTCTCCAGCCCGGCGGCCTCGCCCACGTCCTCGCGCAGCCGCGCCGCCTCAACGAGCTGATCGGCGAGGGCGACGGCCTCGGCCCGCAATTCGATCAGCCGCTCGGCGTACATCACGCCCACGAACGCCTGCTCGACGTTCTGCCGGAGCAGGGTCCGCCGCGCCTCGGCGTCGAGCCGGAGCGCGTCGGCCTCGGCGTCGATGCGGCGAAGCCCGAAATACGTGGCGAACGGCGAAGCCAGCGACTGCCCGAAGACGAACCGCTGCTCGGCGAAGCCGTCGCCGTCGATCCCTTCGCGGGCGTACGACAGCGTCGGCGCGTCGAGGCCGAACCCGAGGAGGCGCTGCCCACGGTTCACAGCGAGCGCGGCCTGCAACCGGCCGAGGTCGGGGTGCTCGGCCTCGACGCGGGCGAGAGCGTCGTACACCGTCAGCGGCTGCGCCTGAGCCGGACCCATCAGCAGCACGGCGGCGAGGGCGAGAAGGATGAGCGCGAGGCGGGTCATGCCGAGACCTCGTGGGTTGATACGGCGGGGAGGCCTTCGGCGACGCCGTCGCCGCCGAAGTCGTGGTGGCCGGGGTCGGGCGGGAGCCGGTCGTCCTTCTCGATCCACGCGTAGACGACGGGCAGCACGAGGAGCGTCAGGAGGGTGCTCGTGATCAGCCCGCCGATGACGACGGTGGCGAGCGGGCGCTGCACTTCGCTCCCCGGCCCCACGTTGAAAGCCATCGGGATGAAGCCGAGCGAGGCCACGAGCGCCGTCATCAGAACCGGCCGGAGCCGGTCGGCGGCGCCGTCGAGCGCGGCCTCGCGGACGGATTTGCCCTCGCGGCGGAGGTGGTTGAGGTGCTCGATGAGCACGATCCCGTTGAGCACGGCCACGCCGAAGAGCGCGACGAACCCGATGCTCGCCGACACGCTCAGGTACAGCCCGCGCATCCACAGCAGGAAGATGCCGCCGGAGAGCGCGAGCGGGAGGTTGAGGAAGACGAGGAGCGCGTAGCGGACCGCGCCGAACATGAGGTAGAGTAGCCCGAGGATGATGAAGAGCGCGAGCGGCACGACGAAGAGGAGGTGCTGCGTCGCCCGCTGCTGGTCCTCGAACGCGCCGCCGTACGTGAGAAACACGCCCGCCGGCACGTCCACCTCGGCGTCGATGGCGGCCTGCAGGTTCGCCACGTACGTCCCGATGTCGAGCCCGTCGAGGTTGATCCCGACGATGACGCGACGCCAGCCGTTCTCGCGGGCGATCTCGCGCGGGCCTTCCTCGGCCGTGACGAGCGCGACGCGGTTCAGGGGAATCGTCTCGCCGTTCGACAGGCTCACGGGCGCGTCCATGATCCGGCGCGGGTCCGAGCGCGCGGCCTCGGGGTAGCGCACGACGATGTCGAACCGCCGCTGCCCCTCGAACACCTCGCTCACGGCCTGCCCGCCGAGCCCGGCCTCGATCGTGCGCTGCACGTCCTCCACGTTGAGCCCGTACGCCGCCACCGCCTCGCGGTCCACCTCGACGTTGAGGTACGGCTGCCCTTCGGTCTGCTCGACGAAGAAGTTGCCCGTACCCTCCAGCCCCGGCAGCACGCGCGCGATCTGGTCGGCGACGGCGCCGAGCGTCTCCAAATCCTCGCCGAACACCTTCACGGCGAGGTCGGACTTGACGCCGCTCGTGAGCTCGTCGACGCGCATCGCGATCGGCTGCGTGAAGTTGTACGCGAGGCCGGGCTCGGTTTCCAAGAGGGGGCGGATCTGCTCCTGAATGTCCTCCTTCGTCATCCCGTCGCGCCACGCGTCGCGCGGCTTGAGGACGACCCACACATCCGTCTGGTGGACGCCCATCCAGTCATTCGCGAGGTCGCTCCGCCCGGTTTTGGGGACGACGGTCTCGACCTCGGGCACGCGGCGCATGATCTCGCCCGCGAGCCAGTTCGCGTTCTCGACGCTCTCGGCGAGCGTCACGCTCGGCATCCGCACCTGCTCGACGAGGATGCTCCCCTCGTCGAGCTCGGGCAGGAACTCGGTCCCCATCCGGCTCATCAGCACGAGTGAGAGCACGAATACGGCGAGCGCGACACCGACGATCTGCACGCGGCGGTGGAGGTGCTTTTCGAGCCCGCGCCGGTACCACGGCCGCAGCCACTCCATCACCCGGTTGCGGCGGACTTTCACGCCCTTGCGGAAGACGAGCGCCGCCACGGCCGGGACGTAGACGAGCGCGAGCAGGAGCGAGCCGAACACGGCCGTCGCGACCGTGATCGCCATCGGGCGGAAGAGGATGCCCTCGGTGCCGGAGAACGTCGCGACGGGCACGTACACCATGAGGATGATGAGGACGCCGAAGAAGATGGGCCGCGCCACCTCGTGCGCCGCCTCGCGCATGATCTGGACGGCCGGGCGCTTCCCCCGCTCGCTCTCCAGCCGCGACACCATGTTCTCGATCATCACGACCGAGCCGTCGACGACCATCCCGAAGTCGATGGCGCCGAGGCTCATGAGGTTGGCGGCGAGGCCGAACTCGCGCATCCCGATGAAGGCGAAGAGCATCGAGAGCGGGATCACGCTCGCCACGATGAGCGCGCCGCGGATCTCGCCGAGGAGCAGCAGGAGCACGGCGATGACGAAGAAGCCGCCTTCGAGCAAGTTCGTCTGCACCGTGTGCGTCGTCCGCTCGACGAGGTCGGCCTGGTCGTAGAATTTTTCGACGCGGACGCCTTCGGGCAGGCCGGGCCGGATCTCTTCCAGCTTGGTCTCGACGGCGCCGATCACCTCGCGGCCGTTCCCGCCGCGCAGCATCATCACGATGCCGGTCACGACTTCGCCTTCGCCGTCTTTCGTGACGGCGCCCTGCCGGAGCTGCCGCCCGAGACGGACCTCGGCCACGTCGCGCAGGAAGACGGGCCGCCCGCCGCGCTCGGCCACGACGACACGCTCCAGATCCTCGGCCGTGCGGATCAGCCCGTAGCCTCGGATGATGTACTGCTCGCGGTTGTGCTCCAGATAGTTTCCGCCTGCGACGCCGTTGTTCGCCGCGATCGCGTCCATCACGTCGCCGAGGCCGACGCCCGCGGCGCGCAGCCGGGCCGGGTCGGCGAGCACGTCATATTGCTTGACGTGGCCGCCGAAGGCCGTGATCTCGGTGACGCCGGGGATTGTCTTGAGCTGCGGGCCGACGAGCCAGTCCTGCGTCTCGCGCAGTTCCGTCAACGAGTGGCCCTCGCCCTCGACGGTGTACTGGTAGATCTCGCCGAGCGCCGTCGAGATCGGCCCGAGCTGCGGCGCGTCGACGCCGTCGGGGAGCGCGTCGACGACGCTCTGCACGCGCTGGGCGACGAGCTGGCGCGCGAAGTAGATGTCGGTCCCCTCGTCGAACTCGACCGTCACGGCGGAGAGCCCGAACTGCGAGATCGAGCGGACCTCCTTCACGTCCGGCAGCCCGTTCATCACCGTCTCAATTGGGAAGCTCACCAGGCGCTCCACGTCAAGCGGCGAGTAGCGGCCGGACTTCGTGATGACGAGGACCTGCACCGGCGTCACGTCCGGGAGCGAATTGATGGGCAGCTGCGTGAGGGAGACCACGCCGCCGACGGCGACGAGCGCCACGAGCGCGAGGGCGACGAACTTCTGCCGCAGGCTGAAATCGATGAGGGCCTTGAGCATCATTCCTCTCCGTATTGGGCGTAGCGGCCGAGCGCTTTGAGGCTGAACACCTGGCTCACGGCGACCTCCTCTCCTGCTTCGATCCCGCCGGTGGCGACGACGAACGATTCGCCGACGCGGCCGAGCGTGAAGGCGCGGCGCTCGAACGTGCGGTCGTCGCGGCGGACGAAGACGGTGGCGGCGTCGCCCTCGTAGACGACGGCCGCCATCGGCACGAGCACGGCGGAGGCGGTGGCGGCCGTGGCGATGTCGAGCTCGACACTCTGGCCGGGCACGAGCTCGCGGGCGGGCGTCGCCACGCGGACGTTGACGGCGACGGCCCGGCGCTCGGCGTCAGTGGCGGGCTGGACGGAGGTGACGCGGGCGGCGACGGCGCGGGCGGGGTCGTTCGGCGGTCGGATCGTGACGGCGTCGCCGGGGCGGACGCGGGCGGCCTCGTCGGGCGAGACGAACCCGCGGACGAGGACTTCGGCGCTGCTCACGATCGTCGCGAGCTCGTCGTAGGCGGCAACGGACTGACCGAGGTCGATCCGGTGTTCTTGGACGAACCCGGAGCGCGGCGCGGTGACGGCGACGACGGCGCGGCCCCCGTCGCGGGCGTAGCGGTCGAGCGCGGCATCGGAGACGCCGGCGGCGGAGAGGCGGGCCTTAGCGGCCTGCACGAGCGCGTCGGCGCGCTGGAGGTCGGCGCGAGCTTTGTCGAGCACGCTCCGGGCGGTGATGCGCTTCTCGACGAGCGGCTCGTAGCGTTCGACCTGCTGCCGCTGGAAGTCGGCCTCGGCGCGGGCTTCGAGGTAGTCGCCGACGAGCGACGCCAATTCCAGGCTCTCGATGAGCGCGACGGTCTGCCCGGCGCGGACGGCCTCGCCCTCGTGCGCCCCGATGCGGACGACCCGCCCCCCGATCGGCGCGCTGACGACGGCGTACGCTTCGGGCGAAGGCTCGACCGTGCCCGGCACCGTCAGCACGACAGGCTCGGCGCTCTCGGCGACGCGAACGGTCTGCACGGCCAATTCGGCCGCCTGCGCGTCGTCGAGCCGGACGAGGCGGGTCTCGTCGGCGACGCGGATCGACGGCGGCGGCGGGGCCTCGGCGGCGACGGGGTCGGGGGCGTCGTCGCCGCACGCGGCGAGGGCGAGGGCTGCCGTGAGGAAGAGCGGGAGGAGTCGGGGCATGGCGGCGTCGCGCTGGTCTCCCGAAGGCTAGGCGTTGCCTGCGCCCCGTTCCTGAGAGCACCGTGAGAGCCGGATGAGAGGACGGTGAGAACGGCGCGACCGCGGCGCCGAGCGCCGTCCGCGTGCGTACCATTACGAGCGTCCTTCCCCGGATTCATGCACCGCATCCTCCTCATCGAAGACGAGCGCCACGTCGCCTCCTTCGTCCGGCAAGGGCTGGAGGAGGAGAGCTATGCCGTCGAGTGGGCGGCGACGGGCCGTGAGGGCGAGCGCCGCGCCCTCGCCGAGCCGTTCGACCTCGTGCTCCTCGACCTCCGCCTCCCCGACGTCCACGGGGTCGAGGTGTGCGAATCCGTGCGCCGCCACGACCCCACGCTCCCCATCTTGATGCTGACCGCGCTCGACGCCGTCGAAGACCGCGTGGCCGGGCTCCGCGCCGGGGCCGACGACTACCTCCCCAAGCCGTTCGCCTTCGACGAACTCGTCGCCCGCGTCGAGGCGCTCCTGCGGCGGGCCGCGCTGGAACCCGCCGCCCGCGCCCACGCCGACGGCCCGCTCGAACTCGACCCCGGCACGCGGCGCTGCGCCTGCTTCGGCGAACCGCTCGACCTCTCGGCCACGGAGTTCGATCTGCTGGCGTACTTCGTCGCTCGGAAAGGCCAGGTCCTCACGCGCGACGAGCTCCACCGCGACGTGTGGGGCCACCGCTTCGACCGCGGCACGAACCTCATCGACGTGTACGTGGGCTACGTCCGGCGGAAGCTCGACGCGGCGGGGTGCACGGCGCGGATCGAGACCGTGCGCGGCGTGGGCTACCGCTACCGCCCGGCCGACCAGACCGAAGAGGTCCGCGATGCAGGCTGAGCCCGGACCCGCGACGCCCCGGCCCGGCGCGTCGTCGTCGTTCCGCCGCCGGCTCACGCTCACGCTGGGCTCGGCGCTCGCGCTCGCGCTCGCCGCGTTCGGCGGGCTCGTGCTGCTCGGCGCGTGGGCGTTTATGACCTACAGCGCGCGGGCGCACCTCACGTCGGAAGTGGGCAACATCGCCGCCCACGTCGTCCACGCCGGCCGGCTCGACCTCGACGCGCCGCCGTGGGACGAGCCGCACCACCGCTTCACCGAGCCCCACATCGACCCCCACTTCGTGCAGGTGTTCGACGCCGAGGGGCGGCCCCTCCGCTCGTCGACGAACGTGGCGCGCCTCGGCGACGGCTTCCCGGCCCGCCTCCTCCCCGTCACCGGCACGGCCCCCGGCATCGAGCCACTGCGGACGTTCGAGGCCGGCGGCATCCGGTTCTACCACCTCACGACGCCGCTCACGACGCAGCGGGGCCGCGTGCTCGGCTACCTCCAGGTGTCGCGGTACGAGCCGCAGATCGGGACGATGCTCGGGCGGCTCGGGTTCGGGCTCGCCGTGGGCTACGTCGTCGCGCTCGCCGGGCTCGTCGCCCTGCTATGGGCCGTCGGCGGGCGCGTCGTCCGCCCGCTCGAAGCGATGACGGCGAGCGCCCGCGCGCTCTCGCCGGAGCGGCTGAGCCAGCGCGTGCCCGTTCCCCCCGGCGCCGACCGCGAGACAGCCGAGCTAGGCCGCGCGCTCAACGACGCTCTCGGCCGGCTGGAGCGGGCGTTCGGCGAGGTCCGCCGGTTCACGGCCGACGCGGCGCACGAGCTCCAGACACCGCTGACGGTCCTCCTCGGCCACGTCGACGTCGCGCTCCGGCGCGAGCGCTCGCCGGAGGCGTACCGCGAGACGCTCCACGTCCTTCGCGACGAGGCCGAGGAGATGGTCCGCACCGTGCGCGGCCTCCTCACGCTGGCGCGGCTCGAAGGCGCGGCGCACCCGCCCGAGCCCGTCGACGTGGGCCTCATCGCGCGCGACGAGGCCGACGCCGCTCGCCCCCGCGCCGAAGCCAAAGGGCTCACGCTCACCGTCGCCGCCGACGCCCCGGCGGGCGTCACGGGCCACCCGGCGCTGCTGCGCGAGGCCGTCCGCAACCTCCTCGACAACGCCGTGAAGTACACCGAGAGCGGCGAGGTCCGCGTCCGCGTGACGCGCCGGGACGGGCGCGTCGCGCTCGTCGTCGAGGACACCGGCGTGGGGATCGCGCCCGAGCACCTCCCCCACGTCACCGGCCGGTTCTGGCGGGCCGACGGCGTGCAGCACCTGCCGGGGAGCGGGCTCGGGCTGTCGCTCGTCGAGCAGGTCGCGGCACACCACGGCGGCGCGCTCTACGTCCGCTCCGAGCCCGGCGCCGGCACGCACGCCGAGCTCGTACTCCCTGCCGAGTGAGGCGCGTCACCCGGCCGCGTCGCCGAGCCAGCCGCCGGTGAAGCCCGCCCGGCGGAGGCCGTCGGCGAGGGGCCTGCACCCGCGCATCAACCGCCAGAGCAGGCCGCTCCGGTAGTTCTCGATCATCAGCACGACCGGCCCCTGGTCGATCCCGTAGTGGCCGGACGAGATCCACCCGCCGCCCGCGTCGCCGTCGGGGAATGTGGGGTTGATGCTGCAGAGGTAGCCGTAGCGGCCGATCGCGTCGGGGTACGTCCGGTTGACGTGGTGCAGGGCGCGGAACACCTCGTCCGGCGCGAACGGGAGCGAGGCGGCGACGGCCCACGGCGAGAGCGTGCCGTCGTCCAGGCCCCACGGCACGCCGCGCGCGCGGTAGCCGTAGAACGTCCGCGTCTCGCCGCCCACCTCGCGCTCGGCGGGGCCGGGGCCGTCCGAGGCGGTGACGCCCCAGCAGTCCTCGCCGTAGCCGTCGAAGCCGCGGGTGTTGCGGCGCGCGTAGGCCCGCTGCACGAGCGTCGCGCGGCGGGAGTTCTCGAAGTAGTCGATCCCGCGCTCCCGCATAAACGCGTCTTGAATATCCCGGAAATCGACCCAGACGTGGGAGAGTTGGTGGGTGAAGAGGGGGCCGGCGAAGAGGTGCTCGTGGCCGTAGAGCGTCTTCCAGCGGTAGCCCGCCGTCCACGCCGCATAGCTCGACGGCGGCAGCGGGTGCGTGGGCGAGCCGAGGCCGAGGGCGTAGAGCAGCAGCGCCTCGTTGTAGCCGACCCAGCGATACGGCAGGAAGCCGCGCTCCGGCCGCCACCCGTGCGAGACGGCCTCGCCCGCGCCGCCGGACTCCGGGTTGAGCATCCACGTCCAGTCCGCGCGGCGGTAGATCGCGTCGGCGAGAGAGCGAACCTCGCGCTCGGCCTCGCCGTCGCCGTCGAAGTAGGTGGCGGCGGCGAGGGCGCCGGCGAAGAGGAACGTCGAGTCGATCGAGGACAGTTCGCACTCCCACACGCGGCGGCCGGTGGCGGGGTCGAGAAAGTGGTAGAAGAAGCCGCGGTGGCCGGTGGCGTCGGGGGCCTCGCTCTGCTCGGCGTGCCAGAGGAAGCGGAGGGTGCGAAGGGTGCGGGCCACGGCGTCGGCGCGGGCGATGAACCCGCGCTCGGCGGCGACGGGGTAGCAGGCGAGCCCGAGCCCCGTCGCGGCGATGCTGGCGACGGACTCGGGCCGGGTGGTGTCCTGCACGAGGCCCGTCTCCGGGTCCGCCTCTTCGAGGAAATAGAGGAACGTCTGCCGCTGGAGCGTCTCCAGCACGGCGTCGTCGCCCATGCCGAGCGCTTCGGCGTCCCGCACGTCGTCGAACACGTCGGGGGCGGTGGGACGGAGGGGCGGCATGGAATCGGAGGGGCGAAGAGAGAGGCGAGGCCGGGGTGTGGAAGGGCGAGCGCGAACGCGGGTTCCATCACCGTGGCCCGATTATGAGGAGCTACGGCGAGGAGTAGGGGATTGCGGCCGCGCGCCGTAGCATGGGACGGAACCCACGCGCACGGTGGAGGTGTGGACCTTCTCCTCGCCGCGCCTGCCCCTCCCCCTCCCCCTTCGCCCGCCCTTCTCGTGTCCGAGCCCGTAGAAAACCCGTTCGACCTCGAAGCCCTGGCGGCCTACGCCCGCCGCATGGCCCGGACGCAGGCCGTCGTCGTCGAGCCGCGCCGGCTTACACGGCCTCCGCTCTTCCTCCTCCGCGAGGCGTACCGCGGCCTGCCCGAGGCGTACCGCGCCCTCAGCCGGGCCGCCAAGAAGCGGCAGTCGCTCACGCCCGCCGCCCACTGGCTCCTCGACAACTTCCACCTCATCCGCGAGCAGGCCAACCAGGTGCGGGAGGGGCTTCCGTGGTCGTACTACCGCGTCCTGCCCCGGCTCGAAAGCGGGCCCGACCGGGGGCGGCCCCGCGTGTTCGAAGTCGTGCGCGCCCTCGCCCAGCACACCGACAACGCGCTCGGCGACCGGCAACTCGCCCCGTTCATCTGGGCCTACCAGGAGGTCTCCCCCTTCCTCCTCTCCGAGCTGTGGGCGCTCCCCTCCGCGCTCCGCCTCGTCCTCCTCCAGAACCTCAGCGCCCTCGCGCAACAGGTCGTCACGGACCTCGAAGATCGGGCGGCGGCGGCGACGTGGGCCCGCCGGATCGCCGAGCACACCGAGGGCGACTCCGCCGATGTCGTGACGGTCCTCGCGGGGCTCGCCGAGCGGCACGCCCCGCTCTCCGACGCCTTCATCGTCACGCTCTCGACGGCGCTGCAGGGGCAGGGCGCCGCCGCCGCCCCCGCCCTCGACTGGATCGAGCGGCGGCTCCACGCGCGCGGGAGCACGCTCGACACCGTCATCCACCGCGAGACCCAACGCCAGAGCCATCGGCAGTTCAGCGTCGCGAACGCCGTGACCTCGCTCCGTGAGGTGGACCGGACCGACTGGCCCGACCTCGTCGAGTCGCTGTCGGTCGTGGACAAGGCGCTCCGGCGCGACCCGGCGGGCGTGTACGAGGCGATGGACTTCCTCACGCGCGACCGCTACCGCCACCGCGTCGAGGACCTCTCCCGCTACGCCGGCACGCCGGAGTTGGGCGTCGCCGAGCGGGCGCTCCTCCTCGCCGCCGACGCCGCTCACGCGACGGCATCGGAGGCTGCGACACCGACGACGGCCGAGCCCGTCGGGCACGTCGGCTATTGGCTCGCGGGGCCGGGCGCGGCCGAGCTGGAGACGGAGATGCGCTACCGGCCGCCGCTCGGGCAGCGGCTCCGGCGGTGGGCGCGCGCCCATCCCAACATCACGTACTTCGGCCTCGTGACGGGTTGGGCGGCCGTGCTCTACGCCGTCCTCGTCCTCCTGCTCGACATGATGACGGCGCCGCCGCTCGGCCTCGTCGTCCTCGCCTTCGCCGTCTCGTTCCTCCCCGTGCTCGACCTCTCGGTCGCGCTCACGAACTGGCTGCTCACGCGCGTGATGCCGCCGGACATCCTCCCGAAGCTGGCCTTCGAGGAGGGGCTGCCCGACGCGTCGCGGACGTTCGTCGTCGTGCCCACCCTCATCGACTCGCCGGAGAGCGCGCAGCGGCAGGCGGAGCGGCTCGAAGTCCACGCCCTCGCCAACCCCGACCCGAACCTCCGCTTCGGCCTCCTCACCGACTTCCCCGACGCGCCCGCGCAGCACGCACCGGGCGACGCCGCCACGCTCGCCGCCGCGCGCGAGACGGTCGCCGCGCTCAACCGGCGGTACCGCGACGACGCGGGCGACAAGTTCTTCCTCCTCCACCGCGAGCGCCGCTGGAACGCCGTCGAGGGCGTGTGGATGGGCTGGGAGCGGAAGCGCGGCAAGCTCGAAGAGTTCATCCGCCTCCTCCGCGAGCCCGACGCGAGCACGACGTACACCGAGATCGAGGGCGACTTCCGCGCCGTCGCCGCGGGCGATGCGTTCCGCTACGTCCTCACCCTCGACGCCGACACGGAGCTGCCGCCGGAGGGCGCGGCGGCCCTCGTTCGCACGGCGGCCCACCCGCTCAACCGCCCGCGCTACAACGCGACCCGCACGCGCGTCGAGCACGGCTACGGCGTCTTCCAGCCCCGCATCGGGATCGGGTCAGAGGCGGGGCACCGGACGGGCTTCGCCCGCGTCTTCGCCGGGTTCGCCGGGATCGACCCGTACACGACGGCCGTCAGCGACGTCTACCAGGACCTCTTCGGCGAGGGGATCTTCACCGGGAAAGGGCTGCTCGACATCGATGCCTTCCGCACGGTGCTCGAAGGCGTGTTGCCCGAAAACAAGATCCTCTCGCACGACCTCCTCGAAGGGCTCCACGCCCGCGCCGCCCTCGTCACCGACGTCGTGCTCTTCGACGACTACCCGTCGCACTACGCGGCGTTCGCGAAGCGGCTGCACCGCTGGGTCCGCGGCGACTGGCAGATCCTGCCGTGGCTGTTCCCCGCCGTCCCCGGCCCGGACGGGCGCTGGCGCCGCAACCCGGCCCGGCTGCGCGGGCGGTGGAAGGTGTTCGACAACCTCCGCCGCTCGCTCACGCCGCCGTCCGTGCTCGTCTTCCTCCTCCTCGGGTGGACCGTCCTCCCCGGCTCGCCCTTCGTGTGGACGGCGCTCGCGCTCGGCGTCCTCGCCTTCCCGATCTACGCCCCGTTCACGAGCGCGCTCCTCGCCCACCCCCGCGACGTCGTCTGGCGAAGCTACCTCCAGGGCGCCCTCACCGACGCCCGGCGGTCGACGGTGCAGGTGGGGCTCTCCGTCGTCTTCCTCGCGCACGAGGCGTACGTGATGACGGACGCGATCGTGCGGACGCTGTGGCGGATGTTCGTCAGCCGGCGCCGCCTGCTCGAATGGGTGACGGCGCAGCAGGCCGAGCAGCGGAGCGGCCGGGCGCCGGGCCTCTGGTTCTCCGTCCTCTGGGGCGGCCTCGTCCTCATCGTGCTCAGCTTTGTCAACCCCCTCGCGTGGGTCGTCGCGCTCCCGTTCGTCGCGGCGTGGGTGGCGGCGCCGTGGGTGGCCGACGCCATCAGCCGGCCGGTGAAGGAGACGGCGTATGTGCTCAGCGACGCCGAGCGTGCGCGGCTCCGCCTCGTCGCGCGGCGGACGTGGCGCTACTTCGACGCCTTCGTCGGGCCCGCCGACCGCTGGCTCGCCCCCGACAACTTCCAGGAGCAGCCCTTCCGCGGCGTCGCCCGCCGGACCTCGCCGACGAACCTCGGCCTCGCCCTCCTCGCCGCCCAAGCCGCCCACGACTTCGGGTACCTCTCGCGCAGCGCCCTCCTCGACCGCCTCGCCCACCAGCTCAGTGCGATCGACGAGCTGGAGCGGCACGCGGGGCACCTCTACAACTGGTACAGCACCGAGACCGGCGCCCCGCTCCACCCTCGCTACGTCTCATCGGTGGACTCGGGCAACCTCGCCGCCGCGCTCGTCGCCCTCCGCGAAGGACTTCGCGAGACGCCCGACGCGGCGTGGCCGTCGCCCGGCCTCGCCGACGCCCTCGCCGACGCCCTCGCCGCGCTCGACGAGGTCATCGCACGGCCCCGCGCCGACGTGACGGGCGAGAGCACGCGGCTCGTCGTCGCCGCCGCCCGCTCGCTCCGCGGCTCGCTCCCCGCTGCCTTCAGCGCCGACCTCCCGACGCGCTACGAGCAGCTCCTCGCGCTCGACCACGACGCCGAGGTCCTCCGCGACGCCGCGACCGACCTCGCGATTCGCTCCTCCGCCGACCGCGAGGAGTTCCTCTACTGGGCGAGCCAACCGTTCCTCCGCCTCCGCGCCGAGCGCGAGGAGCTGGAGCGGTTCGCCCCATGGCTCATGCTCGACGCCGATGCGCCCCCCGACCGCTTCGCCGCGCCGGGCTCGCTCGGTGGCCTCCGCGCGCACACGCAGGCGGCCCTCCGCCACAACGGGCAGCCCGGCCCGCTCCACGACGCGCTCGTCGCCGCCGACGAAGCCCTCACGTTCGCGCTCGACCGCGCCGAGCAGCTCGCCATCGACGCCGAGCGGCTCGCTCTCGGGATGGACTTCGGCATGCTCTACCGCAAAGGCGTCGGCCTCTTCGCGATCGGCTACGACGTCGACCGCGCCGCGCTCGACGCCCACGACTACGGGCTCCTCGCGAGCGAGGCCCGCCTCGCTTCCCTCCTCGCGATTGCGAAGGGCGACGTGCCCGTCGAGCACTGGTTCCGCATGGGGCGGCCCACCGCCGCACCCGACGGGCACAAAGTGCTCCTCTCGTGGAGCGGGACGATGTTCGAGTACCTCATGCCGGTGCTGCTCACGCGGCTCTTCCCCGGCTCGCTCCTCGAAGAGAGCGCCCGCAACGCCGTCGCCGTGCAACGGGCGTACGGGCAGCGGCACGGCCACCCGTGGGGGATCTCCGAGAGCGCCTATTTCAAGCTCGATCCCGAACTGACGTACCAGTACCGCGCCTTCGGTGTGCCCGGCCTCGGCCTCGACCGCGGCCTCCACAAGCACTACGTCGCGGCGCCCTACGCCACGCTCCTCGCCCTCCCGATCGCGCCCGAAGCCGCGCTCGCCAACCTCACCGCGCTCGCCGAGCTCGGCGCGTACGGGCCGTACGGCTACTACGAGGCCGTGGACTTCACGCCCCACCGCGTGCCGCCGGGGAAGGACCGCGCCGTCGTCCGCGCGTACATGGTCCACCACCAGGGCATGGGCCTCCTCGCCCTCGCCAACACCGTTCTCGGCGACGCGATGCAGCACCGGTTCCACGCCTCGCCGCTCGTCCGCTCCGTCGAGGTGCTGCTGCAGGAGCGCGTGCCGCGCGAGATCGAGAAGATCGCCGTGGCGGAGGAGATGGAGGAAATCGAACCCATCGACGCCCGGCCCGTCCGCCCCGCCGTCCGCCACGTCCCGGCCGAGCGGCTCCGCGACGAGGTGGCCCACGGCGCGCTCCTCTCGAACGGCGACTACTCCACCTTCGTCACCGCCGCCGGCTCGGGCTACAGCCGCCACGGCGGCGACGCCGTCACGCGCTGGACGCCCGACCGCACGCGCGAGCACGACGGCCTCTTCCTCTACGTCCGCGACGCCGACTCGGGCCGGACGTGGAGCGCCGCCGCGCAGCCCATCGCCGGCACGCCCGACCGCTACGAGGCGTGGCTCCACACCAACAAGGTCGAGATCGCCCGCGTCGACGACTGGATCGAGACGTTCAGCGAGGTCTGCGTCTCGCCCGAGGACGACGTCGAGCTCCGCCGCTACACCCTCACCAACTACGGCGACCGGCCGCGCCGGCTGGAGTTGACGAGCTACGCCGAGGTCGCCCTCAACGACGCCGACGCCGACCACGCCCACCCCGCCTTCTCCAAGCTCTTCGTGCAGACGGAGTACGTCCCGACGCACCATGCCCTCCTCGCGTGGCGCCGCCCGCGCAGCGACGAGGAGCCCCACCGCTGGCTCTTCCACACGATCGCCGACGACGAGCTCGACGCGGCGACGGGGCCGCTTCAGATCGAGACCGACCGCGCCCGCTTCCTCGGCCGGGGCCGCTCCACGGCCGACCCCGCCGCGCTCGACCCTGGCGCCTCGCTCTCCGGCTCGCTCGGCCCCGTGCTCGACCCGATCGTCAGCCTCCGCCGCGTCGTCGAGGTCCCGCCGAAGGGGAAGGTGACCGTGACGTTCGCCCTCGGCGTGGCCGACAGCCGCGCCGAAGCCCTCCGCCTCGCCGACCGCTACGACCACCCCGAAGCGGCCCGGCGCGCGTTCGACCTCGCGACGGTCTACGGCCTCGTCGAGCTCCAGCACCTCGGCTTGCAGGGGAACGACGCGCTCTATGCGCAGGGCCTCGCCTCGGCCCTCCTCTACGCCCCGCCGTCGCTCCGCGCCGACACCGCCACGGTCGCCGCGAACCGGCGGAGCCAGCCCGGCCTCTGGGCCTACGGCATCTCCGGCGACCTCCCGCTCATCGTGCTCCGCGTCTCGAAGACCGAGCACATGGAGACGGTCCGCCGCTTCCTCCAGGCCCACGCCTACCTCCGCGCGAAAGGCCTCCACGCCGACCTCCTCGTCCTCAACGAGCACCCGCCGTCGTACGCCGACGAATTGCAGAAGGCGATCCTCGACGCCGTGCAGGCTTCGCCGGGCCGGAACCTCCTCAACGAGCGCGGCGGCCTCTTCGTGCGCCGCGCCGACGGGCTGCCCGAGGAGGACCTCACGCTCATCCTCGCCGTCGCCCGCGTGGTCGTGGACGGGACGGCGCCGGAGCTCGCGCTCGACGGACCGCCGCCCGTGCCGCCGCCGCCCATCCGCGCCCGGCCTGCTGCGCCTGACGATCTCGCGGACGAGGACTCGGTGCCTGATGACCGCGCGCCGCTCCAGTTCTTCAACGGCTACGGCGGCTTCACCGAGGACGGGAGCGAGTACGTGATCCGCCTCGGCGGCGAGGGCGAGCCCGCCATCACCCCGCTCCCGTGGACGAACGTCGTCGCCAACCCCGACGTCGGGTTCACGGCGACGGAGAGCGGGACGGGCGCGACGTGGGCCGGCAACAGCCAGATGAACAAGCTGACGCCGTGGAGCAACGACCCCATCGCCGACCCCGCCGAGGAAACGCTCTACCTCCGCGACGAGGACGCCGGCATCTACTGGTCGCCGACGCCGCGCCCGGTGCCGGCCCCCGGCGGCTACGAGGTCCGACACGGCTGGGGCTATTCCACGTACCGCCACGCCAGCCGCGAGCTAGAGCAGGAGACGACGCTCTTTGTCCCGCTCGACGCCCCCGTGAAGCTCGTCCGCCTCCGCGTCACGAACCGGAGCGCGGAGCCGCGCCGGCTCTCGGCGTTCCGCTACCACGCGTGGGTCCTCGCCGATCAGCGCCGGAAAGGCGCGCTCCACACCGTCGTCGAGGGCAGCGAGGACGACACCGTGCTCTTCGCCACGAACCGGTTCAACGCGCCCTTCGCCGACCGCGTCGCGTTCTCCGCCGTCATCGCCCCCGGCGCGGCCGGCATCACGGCGACGGCGGACCGGACGGCGTTCCTCGGGCGCGGCGGCAGCCCGGAGCGGCCGTTCGCGCTGGAGCGGACCGAGGCGCTCGACGGCCACGCCGGGGCCGGGCTCGACCCATGCGCGGCGTTCCAGGTCCCGCTCGACCTCGCGCCGGGCGAGACGGCCGCGGTGCTGTTCCTCCTCGGCCAGACCGGCAGCCGCGACGAGGCCGAGTCGCTCCTCGCCCGTTTCCGCGACGGCGACGCGGCCGAGGCCGCCCTCGCCGAGGTCCGCGACTTCTGGCGCGAGACGCTCACCGCCGTCCAGATCGAAACGCCGGTGCCCGCGCTCGACGTGCTCGCGAACGGGTGGCTCCTCTACCAGAACCTCGCGTGCCGGCTGTGGGGCCGGACGGCGTTCTACCAGAGCGGCGGCGCATTCGGCTTCCGCGATCAGATCCAGGACTCGGCCGCGCTCGTCTACACCCGGCCCGACATCACGCGGGCGCAGATCCTCCTCCACGCCGCGCACCAGTTCGTAGAGGGCGACGTGCTCCACTGGTGGCACCCCGAGACGCAGGCCGGCATCCGCACGCGGTTCTCCGACGACCTCCTGTGGCTGCCATACATCACCGCGTCGTACGTCCGCACGACGGGCGACACCGCCGTGCTCGACGAGGAGATCCGCTTCCTCACGGCGCGGGCGCTGGAAGAGGGCGAGGACGAGGTCTACCTCACCCCGACGCCCGCCGGCTCCGGCTCGCTCTACGAGCACGGTTGCCGCGCCCTCGATATCTCGCTCACGAAGGGGCCGCACGGCCTCCCGCTCATGGGCAGCGGCGACTGGAACGACGGGATGAACCGCGTCGGCAACGACGGGCGCGGCGAGAGCGTGTGGCTCGGGTTCTTCCTCCGCCACATCCTCCGCCTCTGGATCCCCCTCAGCGAAGCGCGGGGCGACGACGAGCGCGTCGCCGCCTACCGCGCCTACGACGCCCACCTCGCCGACGCCCTCAACGACACCGGGTGGGACGGCGACTGGTACCGCCGCGCCTACTACGACGACGGCGCCCCGCTCGGCTCGTCGGAGAGCGACGAGTGCCGGATCGACGCGATCGCGCAGGGCTGGGCCGTGATGTCCGGGACGGCCTCGCCGCAGCGCGCCGAGCGCGCCCTCGCCTCGGCCGAAGCGCACCTCGTCGACCGCGACGCGGGGATCGTCAAGCTCCTCGCCCCGCCCTTCGACACGACGCCGCACGACCCCGGCTACATCAAGGGCTACGTGCCCGGCGTGCGCGAGAACGGCGGGCAGTACACGCATGGCATCCTCTGGCTCCTCCGCGCCCTCGCTGAGACCGGCCGCGGTGACACCGCCGCCGACCTCCTGGAGATGATCTCGCCCGTCACGCGGACGGCCACGCCGGAGCGCGTCGCCGTGTATCAGACCGAGCCCTACGCCGTCGCCGCCGACGTGTACGGCGTCGAGCCGCACACCGGCCGGGGCGGGTGGACGTGGTATACCGGCTCGGCCGGGTGGTTCTACCGCGTGATCGTCGAGAGCCTCCTCGGCTTCCGCATCGAGGGCGGCGACACGCTCGTGCTGACGCCGCGCATCCCGGCCTCGTGGCCCGGCTTCACCTTCCGCTACCGCCACGGCGACGCCGTCTACACCCTCACCGTCGCGCCCACCGACGACGACACCCTCCACGGCGACGTGGACGGCGAGGCGCTGACTTCCGACGGCGAAACCGTCCGCCTCCCCCTCCGCGCCGACGGCCATGCTCACGCTGTCGCGCTCCACGTCCCGCGCACCATGCAGCCCGCCGACTCCTGAGAGACGTACCGCCTGTGACCGGCCCGAAGAGCACAGGCGATGCGCACGAGTGCAGTCGTGTCGTTATGACGATGGCGTCCGTATGTTGACAGCCCCGCGCCGGGACTGCTCGTAGTTAGAGCGGCCTTGGCGTGGCCAATCACAGACGCTTACCGCCCCTCCACCGTAACCCCAGACTGCACGTTACGCCGACGGCGTCCGCGTTAAAACGCCGACAGCGTCGGCCTAATCAGGGGTTATGCTGCTGTTGAAATGAACGGTCACAAACCATGTTTATAGGACACCTCGCGGTGGCACTTGGTGCTAAGTCGATTGATCGCCAGGTACCTTTGCCGTTGCTGATTGGGGCTTCATTTGGTATCGATTTGCTGTGGCCGATTTTTATCCTGATTGGTATTGAGACTGTAGAGATAGATCCGGGTAACACAGCGTTCACCCCCCTGTATTTCGTTTCATATCCGTGGAGTCACAGCCTGTTGACTGTATTGGGATGGAGCTTGCTGCTTGGATTGATCGCAAGGGGCATGGGACTGTCCTCCAAAAGCGCAATACTCGTAGGCGGATTGGTAACGAGTCATTGGGTTCTGGACTGGCTTACTCATCGTCCAGATCTTCCTTTGTGGCCTGGTGGCAAAGTGACTGGCTTGGGGCTTTGGAATTCTATTCCCGCTACAATGATAGTAGAGGGATCAATGCTGGTTCTTGGAGCAATACTTTTCTTTAGGACAGTTAAGCCAAATGGGTGGAAGGGGTGGATTGCAATTTCCTCTTTATTACTGCTCGTTGTAGCGATTTGGGCTAGCCAGCCGTTCTCGCCACCACCGCCAAGTTCGGAAGCGATTGCGATTGTTGGGTTGACCACATTCCTGCTTCCGTTGTGGGGACTATGGATCGAAAAGCAGTCGACAGAGCTTTCTCACGCAGCATAACAAGCGCCTCCGCCTGACCGCACGAAGACCGACTTACCTCGTTTCATCTAACTATATTCATCGCCTCGTGCCATTGCTGTGCCGCCTGCGGCAGGTGAGGCGCAGCCCGTTCTGCCGCTTTGCAATCGATCAGCTAGAGCGATGCCCATCCTGCGGAAACTGCTGTGGGTGGACTGCACGGCCGGCGCCGTCGTCGGGGTGACGGTGATCGGGCTCAGCGGGTGGCTCAGCCGCCTGGAGGGGCTGCCGCAGGACGTCCTGCTCTTCACCGGCGTGATGAACCTGCTCTACGCCTCGTACTCGTTCTCGCTCGCCGTCCGGTCCGAGCGGCCGATGCGCCTCGTCAAGCTGCTGGTGTTCGCGAACCTGGCGTGGGTCCCGGTGTGCCTCGGGCTGGCGGCGGCCTTCGCCGAGTCCGCGACGCCGTTCGGGTTCGTTCACCTCGTCGGCGAGGCGTTCTTCGTCGGCGGGCTGGCCGTTCTGGAGTGGCGCCATCGGGACCTGCTCCTCACAGCGGCCTGAATCGGGACAGGCTCGTCGATCACCCTACCGCTGCACTCGCCGCTACCTCGGCTCCGCGTTGGTCTCCAGCCACTCCGCGAGCAGGACCTCGTCTACGGTCCCACCAGCCAGGCCTTCCATCACCGTAACCGTCTCCACTTCCTCCGGCTGGAGGTGGTACCCGTTCCGAAACAGGAACGCTCGGACGGCTAGCAGGGCGGCGCGCTTATTCCCGTCCACGAAGGCGTGGTTCTTGGCGATCCCGAACCCATACGCAGCGGCCAGATCGAAAAGCGTAGCCCCCTCCTCATACGCACGGAGATGTCGGGGCCGAGCGAGGGCGCTCTGGAGCAGCCCCTCGTCGCGTACGCCCTGTGCCCCTCCGAACAGCCGGATCGATTCCGCGTGGAGCATCTTCAGCTGAATCGCCGTGAGCCAGATGGGGTCGCTCCCGGCCGGCTCGCTCACTTGGCCAGTTCGCGGAACGCGTTCCGGTGGGAGCGCATGAACGCACGCGCGTCCTCCATCGCTGCCGCGAAGTCGGGGTCGTAGGGCGTCGCGCTGATCCCGTCCGGCGTGGCCGTCACGAAGAGCTCGTCGCCCTCTTGGAGTGCCATCGTGTCCGCGACGGGCTTCGGTATGATGAACCCAAGCGAGCCCCCGAACCGGCGGACCTTCGTCGTCTCAGGCATGGCCTTCCCTCTGTGGTTGATCGTGGGCTGTGGTTTCGGTCTCTGCTCATTGAACTTAAGTTCAACAGGCCATGCGTACAACGGCCCCGGAGCATTTCTTGTTGCTTTTCTCTTGTCGAGCCGGGTGCCTACAGAACCCGCGCGGCGCATGCGACAAACACGCTCCAGCGACGTGGAAGACGCCGTGAGCAGCTTCGCGGGATCGCAGGACTACGAGCCGTCCACCAGCCTGAGCGCATCCGCCAGCGGGTGGTCCCGGCCGTAGAGATCCGGGGCGAAGTGGACCGTTCCGGTTTCGTCCACCCACGCTGTCCAATAGCGGACGTGGATCGGGACGGGATCGGCGAGGGCGATCCGCGTCTCTTCCCCCACCGCGATGACCTCGTTCATCCGCTCGGCCGTCCACGCCGTATCAGCCCGGAGGAGCGCCGCGGCGAGGTCGATGGGCCGCTCGGCCCGGATGCAGCCGTGGCTCAGCGCGCAGTCCGTCCGCGCGAACAGCTCGGGGTTCGACGTGCCGTGGAGGCGCACGCCGAAGCGGTTCTCGAAGAGGAATTTCACCGGGCCGAGCGGGTTGTCCGGGCCGGGGTCCTGCCGGATCGCGTACGGGAAGCGCCGCGCCGAGACGGCCGACCAGTCGACGGCGTAGGGGTCGACGCGGCGGCCGTTGCGGAGGAGCGTCATATGGTGGCGGGCGAGGTACGACGCGCTCCGGCGGAGGTGGGGCAGGATCTCGGCCGTGGCGATGCTGTACGGCACATGCCAGTACGGGCTGAGCACGACGTGCGTGATCTCGCTCGCGAAGGCCGGCGTCGGCGTCCGCACGGTCCCGACGATGACGCGCATCACGAGCGTAGTCCCACCGCCGCGCACGTACTCCAGCCGGAAGCTCGGCACGTCGATGAGGACGTACTCCCGCCCGAGGCTCCGTGGTAGCCAGCGCCACCGCTCCATGTTCAGCTCGATCTGCCGGACGCGGTCCGCCGCCGGGACGTCGAGCGCGGCCTGCGTCTTCGGCCCGACGACGCCGTCCGCGTCGAGGCCGTGCCGGTGCTGAAACGTCCGCACGGCCGCGTCCACCGCCGCGTCGAAGCGTGGGGCTTCGGCAGTATCGGCCGCAGCCCGCAAGTCATCGGTGAAGCGGAGGCGGCGGCGCAGCGTGGCGATGCGTGCGTCGCGGTCACCGAGCCGGAGCGTCGGCCCCGGCGCTGTAGTTGGCCAGCCGCCGGCCTCGGCGAAGGCGCGGTAGCGGGCGAGGGTGCGACGCAGCCGGGTGTAGCCAGCGTGCGGCGGCGGCAGCGCGGCGAGGCCCTCCTCCACCCGACCGGCCCGGAGTGCGTCCGCGAGCAGGCGGGCTGGATCGACGGTGCGCGGCGGCTCGTCCCAGTCGTCGTACAGTCGGTCGGGGCGAACGCGGCCGGTGCGCTGATCGCGGGCGTAGCGGAGGAAGGCGTCGGAGAGGAGCACGTCGAGGCGGGCCTGCTCGCTCGCCGTCAGCGCACCGCCGCGCGCAATCGATCGGCGGAGGTCATTCGCGTGGTAGTCGGCGGGACGGAGCCCTTCGGCGGCGCTCGCCGCGAGCACGTCGGCGAGGGCGTGTGCGGTGGCCGTGGGGTGTCCGGCGACGAGCCACGCCGGGGCGTAGTCGCGGGCGTCGTAGAACGCGGCGAGGTCGGGCGCCGGATCGCTCTGACGTGCGAGGGCCGCGCGCAGGTCGCTTGCCGTGAGCGGCTGCGCCGCCGCCGTGCCGAGTCCGGCGAGGCCGAGGAGCCCCGCCACGAGGACGCGGGCGAGCCGAGTCATCCGGCTACCGGAAACGGCCGCGCGACGGCCTTCGGCTCTGCGGGGACTTTGTGCGCGCGCTCTTTCACGGCGAGCACCGGGCACGGCGCCGCGTGGACCACCGCCTCCGCCACACTCCCCATCTCGCCCCGTTCCCGCTCCTCCCCCCGCGTCCCCATCACGATGAGGTCCGCGTGGAGCCGCTCCACGTGGGCGACGATCTCCTCGGCCGGCTCGCCCGTGCCGACGTGGGCGACCATGACGACGTCGGGGCCCGCAGCGGCGACGGCGAAGCGGAACAGCCTCGCCTGAATCGCCTCGGCGCATCGCGGGACGTGCGCTCGTCGGCCAGCGTCTGGCACCACGTGGAGGAGGTCGAGCTGCGCGCCGAACCACGCGGCCACCCACCTCGCCTGCGTGACGGCCGTCCGGCACGGCTCGGAGAAGTCGACGGGGACGAGGATGCGGCGGAGCCCCGTCGAGCGCATCCGGTCCCGCACCGTCAGCACTGGGCACGACGCGTAGCGGACGACGGCTTCGGCGACGTGACCGAGGTCGGGCAGGTCCGCCCCACTCCGCCCCCGCGCGCCCATCACGATGAGGTCGACGTCGTGGCCCTCGGCGTAGCGCACGATCGCGCGCGGCACCGATGCCGCATCGACCTCCTCGACCGTCTCGGTGAGGCCCTCGACGAGGGGCAGGCAGAACTCGTCTCCCTCCATCACGGGAGGAGTTTCCGCGTGCCGATTTCCGTGGGACGGGAGGCGGACGTGGAGCGCGTAGAGCTCGGCGCTGAACTTCGCGGCGAGCCGCGCGGCGTAGGCGTAGGCCCAGCCCGAACTCTCAGAAAGGTCCGTCGGGAAGAGGATGCGGTGGATGCGAGACATGGCGGTACCGGCTGTGGTGGCAGACCCAGGCCTTGCTTGCTCGGGCGACCTCAGGCCCTGCTCGCACGGTACCGATTCCTCGTGGGCCCTCTTGACAGCCGGCCGGCCGATGGATCGTCAGCATCGCCCCCAACGCGCCCTGCGGTATTTCCCCATCCCCCTCCTCCCCCCGCGCCTTCACCGCTCGTGGCGCCGCGCGATGGCTTTGACGACCTCCGGCACGACGATCACCGGCACCGACGCGAGCGCGATCCACCCCCACGCGGCGAGGTCGAGCCCGACCGTCCCGAGCGCCGTCTGGAGCACGGGGACGTAGACGGCTGCGACCTGGAGCCCGAGCGAGCCCGCCACCGCGAGGAGCAGCCACGGGTTCGAGAAAAAGCCGAGCGACGTGACCGGCAGGCGGAGCGAGCGGAAGTTGAACACGTTCACCTTCTGCATCACCACGAGCGCCGTAAACGCCACGGTCTGCGCCCGCACGAGCGCGTCGGGGCCGCCCGCTTGCAAGGCACCGTGGAAGAGGAAGAGCGCGGCGGCGGCGAGGTACGCGCCCATCAGCAGGATCAGCCCCATCCACCGCCGCCCGAGGATCGGGGCCGAGGGGTCGCGCGGCGGGCGGCGCATCGCGTCGGCCTCGACGGGCTCGGCGCCGAGCGCGAGCGCCGTCGCCCCGTCGGTGACGAGGTTCATCCACAGGATCTGCACCGGGAGGAGGATCAGTGGACCGCCCGCCACGATGTTCAGCCCGACGGCGAGCACCTCGCCCGCGTTCGAGGTGAGGAGGTAGCGGACGAACTTCTCTACGTTCGCGAACTGCCGCCGCCCCTCCTCCACCCCCGCGATGATCGAGGCGAAATGGTCGTCGGTGAGGACGATGTCGGAGGCGTCGCGCGCCACGTCGGTCCCGCGCAGCCCCATCGCCACGCCGACGTCGGCCTTCTTGAGCGCGGGCGCGTCGTTCACCCCGTCGCCCGTCATCGCGACGACTTCGCCCTGCGCTTGCAGCAGCCCGACGATGCGGATCTTGTGCTCGGGCGCCGCCCGCGCCACGACGACGGGCGCGCGGAGCGCAGCGGCGAGGGCGGCGTCATCCATCCCGGCGAGGTCGGTGCCGGTGAGCGGCGCCCCCCCGCCGAGCCCGACCTGCCGCCCGATCGAGTGCGCCGTCTCCGGCGCATCGCCCGTGATCATGACGACGCGGATCCCCGCGCGCTCGGCCTCGCGGACGGCCAACGCCGCCTCCGGCCGAGGCGGATCCTCGATCCCGACGATCCCGAGGAGCACGAGGTCGCGCTCGACGGCGTCCGCGTCGAAGACGGCGTCGTCGGACAGCGCGCGGCGGGCGAGGGCGAGCGTCCGTTGCCCGGCTTCGGCGAAGCGCCGGTACGCCGCCTCGCCGTCGGCGCGGAGCGCGGCCGTCATCGGCTCTACGTGGTCGCCGACGCGGACGGCGTCGCAGCGCGGGAGGATCGCTTCCGGCGCGCCCTTGACGTGGGCCACCGCGCCGTCGCGCGTCTGCTCCACGACCGTCATCCGCTTCCGCTCCGACGTGAACGCGAACTCGGCCGCGCACGGGCACGGCGCCGTCGAGAGCGACGCCTTCATCGCCGCGACGACGAGCGCGGCCTCGGTCGGGTCGCCGGCGGCGTACCACGCGCCGTCCTCCGTGTATACATCGGCGTGGTTGCAGCGGAGGCCGGTTTCGAGGAGCGCGCGGAGGTCGGGCGCGCGGTCGGGGTCGAGCCGGGCGCCGTCGCGCTCGAAGTGGCCGTCGGGCGCGTAGCCGGCCCCGCTGACGGAGACGGCGCCGGAAGCGAGCCACACGGCGCGCACGGTCATCTCGTTCTGCGTGAGCGTCCCCGTCTTGTCGGTGCAGATGACGGTTGCCGCGCCGAGCGCTTCGGCGGCGGGGAGCCGGCGGAGGAGGACGTTGCGGCGGACCATCTGCCGCACGCCGAGCGCGAGCGTGACGGTGACGACGGCCGGGAGCCCCTCGGGCACGGCCGCGACGGCGAGGGAGACGCCCGTCATGAACATCGTCACGAGCGGGTGCCCGAGGAGCCACCCGATGAGTGCGACGGCGGCGGCCACGGCGAGCGCGACCCCGCCGAGCTGGCGGCCGAGCGTGCCGAGCTTCCGTTGAAGCGGCGTCTGCTCGTCCTCGACCTCGCCCGTCAGCCGGGCGATCCGTCCGAGTTCTGTCCCCATCCCCGTCGCCGTGGCGAGGCCGCGCGCGGTCCCGCTCGTGACCACGGTGCCGGCCCACACCATCGGCGCGCGCTCCGCGAGCGGCGCATCCGCCGCGACCGTCGCGACGCCCTTCGCCACCGGCACCGACTCCCCCGTCAGCGCCGACTCGTCGACGCGGAGGTCGGTGGCCTGCACGAGCCGGAGGTCGGCCGGGACGCGGTCCCCGGCGTCGAGCGTGACGAGGTCGCCGGGGACGAGCGTCCGGGCCTCGACCTCGCGCCCCCGGCCGTCGCGGACGATGCGGGCGTGCGGCGCCGTGAGCCCGCGGAGCGCTTCGAGCGCGCGCGCGGCCCGCCACTCCTGCACGAACCCGAGCACGCCGTTGAGCGCGACGATGGCGAGGATCGTCAGCGCGTCGACGACGGCGCCGACGGCGAGCGAGACGGCGGCGGCGACGAAGAGGACGAGGATGAGCGGGGTGACGAACTGCCGCCCGAGCAGGCGCCACCACGGATCGGCGGGCTGCACGGCGAGCGTGTTCGGCCCCGCCGAGGCCAGCCGCCGCGCGGCGTTGGCGTCTGAGAGCCCGCGCTCCGCATCCGCTTCGAGCACGCGGGCGACGGCGTCGACGGATTCGGCCCACGGGGAAATTAGCCGCTCAGCCGTGGAGTCGGGTGGAGAGACGGCGCGCTCACGCATCGCCCTCCGGCCGTGTCTTCGCGCGCTTCGAGCCGGTCGCTCCGGCCTCCGCCCGCGCCATCGGAACCCGGCACACGACGACGAGGCCGCCCGCCGGATTCGCCCGGAGGTCGAATTTCCCGCCGATCATCCGGGCGCGGTAGGCCATCGTCTGCAGCCCGAGCCCGCGCTCCTGCGGGCGCGGCGTGCCCGCGAGCCCACGCCCGTCATCCTCGACGGTGAGCACGACGGCGTCGCCCTCGACGCTGAGCGAGATCGTGACGCGCGTGGCCTCGGCGTGGCGGAGCGCGTTCGTGACCGCCTCCTGCGCGATCCGATAGAGCTGCATCGCCACCTCCGACCGCAGCGGCGGGAGGTCCGGCGACGCCTCGAACGTGCAGCGAAGGTCGGTGTGCGCGTCGGTGTCGGCGGCGAGGCGGGCGAGCGCGACGGCCGGCCCCTGCCCGTCCACGTCGACGGGGTTGAGGCCGTGAGCGAGGGCCCGCGCCTGCTCCGCCCCCTCATCGATGAGGCGGGCGACCTCCACTAGTTCGTCGGTGAGGTCGGGGGCCGTCTCGCGCGAGCGGCGGGCGAGGCCGCGCACAAGCATCCCGAGCCCGACGAGGTGGCTGCCGAGCCCGTCGTGGAGGTCGCGTCCGAGGCGGCGGCGCTCTTCGTCGGTGGCACGGAGGACTTCGGCTTCGAGCCGGTGCCGCTCGGTCACGTCGCGGAGAACGCCGAGGAGGCCGTCGTCGTCGATGCGGACGACGCGGAACTCGTACATGTGGCCTTCCACCTCGTTCGTGACGTAGTCGGTGTGGAGCACGCCCGAGGCGAGGGCGGCGGCGAGGCCCTTCTCGAGTTGCGCGGCGAGGTCCGGCGGGAGTACGGCGCGCACGGGGCGGCCCACCGCCGAGTCCGGGATGAGGAACGGGCTGCCCGACGGCGCCTGCACGTCGCGTACGATGCCGTCCGGGGAGAACAGGATCACGAGGTCCGGCAGGGCCTCGACGAACGCGCGGTTCCGCGCCTCGCTCCAGTGCAGCGCCTGCTCGATCCGTTTCTGCTCCGTCACGTCGGTGTGGACGCCGACGAGGCCGAGCGCGCGCCCGCACCCGTCGCGGATCATGCTCACGCGGAGGAGCACCGTCATCGTGCTCCCGCTCCGGCCGCGCATCTCCACCTCCCCCGTCCACGACCCATCGCGGACGGCCCAGAGAAACGCCGCGCGGCCCGCGCCGGGGTCGGCGAAAAGATGGAGCGGGCCGCCGCCGGCCTCTAGCGTGTCGGCGTCGTAGCCGACGAGGGCGCGGAGCGCGGGGTTCATGTAGACCACGCGGCCTTCGAGATCGACGATGCCAATCCCGTCGTGGGCGGCCTCGACGGCCTGCCCGATGCGGGCGATTTGGGTGGCCGTGGCGCGCCCCCGCGCCGCGCCGGCATCGGGGGTGGCACGGACGCGGTCGGGGGAGGCCGACGGGGTGGGGTGGGAAGAGTCAGGCATCGGGGTGGGGGAAGCGGAGGAGGCCGAGCCGCAGCGGTCGGCCGGGGGCTAGGTGCCGCGACTCGGCGCGGGGTGACTCCCGATCGACTCGACCCAGCGCATCGCCCGGCGCATGAGGTCCGTGGCCGTGTCCACGCCGAGCTTCGACTTGATCTTCGCCCGGTGGCTCTCGACGGTCTTCGGGCTGATCGAGAGGCGGTCGGCGATCTCGCGCGTGGGGTACCCGCGCCCGATCATCTCGAACACCTCCAGCTCACGGTCGGAGAGCGCGTGGAGCGCCGTCGCCGCGCCGTCCTCGTGGTGGGGCCTCGCCTGCCCGATGTGCTGGTAGAGCAGCCGGTCCTGCACGGCGTCGCTGACGTAGACGTGCCCGTCGAGGACGCGGCGGATGGCGCGGAGCACGGACTCGTCGCCCTCCATCTTCATGAGGTAGCCGCGTGCTCCGGCCTGCAGCGCGCGCTCGGCGTAGAGGGCCTCGTCGTGCATCGAGATGATGAGGACGGGGAGGTCGGGCCGCCACGTGAGGAGCTGCTTCGTGAGCTCGATCCCGTTCGTCCCCTCGATCGAGATGTCGGCGATGACGAGGTCGGGCTCCGTCGCCTCGACGCCGGCGAGGGCGGCGGAGGCGTTCGCGGCCTCGCCGCAGACGGCGAGGTCGGGCTCGGCGTTGACGAGGCAGGCGTAGCCCCGCCGCATCATCGGGTGGTCATCGACGACGTACACCTTCCGTTTCATGACGCAGCCTCGTCTGGTACGATGGCGCGGAGCGAGAGCACGGGGCACGGCGCGGCCCGCAGCGTGCGCTCGGTCACGCTCCCGATGATGGTGTGGTCGAGCCCCGTCCGCCCGTGCGTCGCCATCACGATGAGGCCGGCGCCGATCTCGCGGGCGAGGTCCACGATCTCGCGGGCCGGGCGGCCGTGGCGGATGTGCGTGCGGGCCGCCCCGTCCCCTACCGTCTCCTCCACCAACCGGCGGAGGGCGGACCCGGCGTTCCTGTCGACGGTGACCGTGTCAGTGACCGTGTCGTTGATCGTGAGCAGCGACGGGATGGGCCGGTGGTGCGCCGCCTTCCCTTCGAGGACGTGGACGAGCTCCACCGGCGCCGCGAACTGGTCCGCGACGAGGCGGGCCGCGGCGAGGGCGTCGTCGTTCGCCGCCGAGAGGTCTACGGGCACGAGCACGGGCGCGCTCGGCCCCGGCGCCGTGCGGGCCGCCGCGTTCGGCACCGTCAGCACCGGGCACGGCGACCGGCGGACGACCTCGGCCGCGACGCTCCCCATCAGGAAATGGCTCACGCCCCGCCGCCCGTGCGTGCCGACCACCACGAGCCCGGCCCCGATTTCGTCGGCGTAGCGCACGACGGCGTCGGCGGCCGCTTCCCCGCGGCGGACGACGATCTCCGGCCCGATGACGTCGACCGCTTTCGCCCCGCCGAGCGCGCGCTCGGCGAAGGCCCGCATGCGCTGCTCGTAGGAGTTGCCGGCAGGCCCGGCTTTGGTCCCGCCGTATTCGGAATACGCCGTCGACGACGAGTGGACGAGGTGGAGGCGGGTGTGGAAACGCTCGGCGAGGTCGGCGGCGCGGATGAGCGCGGCCTCGGCGCCCTCCGAGAAGTCGAGGCCGACGACGATCGGTTGCGTGGTCATGGCAGGTGGGGATTACGTGGGGATGCGGGGACGGATCGGCTAGACGGCGGCCGGCTGCGCGTCGCGCTCGGCCGGCACGCCGGCGTCGACGAGCGACTTGCCGAAGCTCTTGCAGACGAACACCGGGCACGGCGCGCTGCGGACGAGCTGCGAGGCAACGCTGCCGAGCAGGAGCCGTTCGAGGCCCGTGTGGCCGTGGCTGCCCAGCACGATGAGGTCGGCCCCCGTGGTCTCGGCGAGGTCGAGGATCTCGTTCACCGGGTGGCCGGCTTCGAGGTGCGTCGTGACGTGGTCGCGCAGCGTCGGCACCTCCGCTTCGAGGGCGCGCATGAGGGCGTCGAGGGTCTTCTGCGCGCGCCGGCGCGCCTCATCGAGGGAGACCTTCCCTCCCATCGGGTCGAACGGGAGCGTCGCCAGGTCCCCGGTGTCGAGCACGGTGACGAGGTCGAGTTCGGCGCCGTAGACGGAGGCGAGGGCGGCGGCGTGGCGCGCCGTGAGCGTCGAGCGCGTGGAGAGGTCGACGGGCACGAGGACGCGGCGGATCACCCACGGGGCCATGTCGTCGGTCTCGTCGTGGGTCCGCACGGTGAAGACGGGGCACGGCGCGAGGCGGACGACCTCCTCGGCGACGCTCCCCACCATCATCCGGCGGAGCCCGCGCCGCCCGTGCGTCCCCATCACGATGAGGTCGATGTCGTGGTCCCGGGCGTAGCGGAGGATGACGGGGGCCGGGTCGGGGCCGGACTCCTCGGCAGAGACGATGCGGACGGGCTCGTCGGCGGGCCGGTCGTCGCGCTCGGGGAGCGGGAGGTGGAGGTCGGCCGCGAGGTCGGCGGGGGTGATGCGGAAGTCGTCAAAGCACGTCTCCAGCGGGTCGCCGACGGGCTCGGTGACGTGGAGGAGGTGGAGCTCGGCCCCGTGGCGGTCGGCGAGGTAGGCGGCGTGCGTGAAGGCGCCTTCGGCGCAGGCGGAGTAATCGGTCGGGAAGAGGATGCGGCGGATCGTCAACATGGCAGTGGAGGC
Organism: Rhodothermales bacterium; assembly: GCA_039944855.1. Lineage (NCBI taxonomy): Bacteria > Pseudomonadati > Rhodothermota > Rhodothermia > Rhodothermales > Rhodothermales bacterium. Next base: position 105,085 of record JBDUXZ010000037.1, read on the forward strand.
TGGAGGGTGGAGGGAGCGCCGGTCGATGGGGGGAGCGGCATGGGGATGGCCTCAGGCCGTCTCGTGGTGGAGGCGGGCTTCGGTGCCGGGCAGGAGCGATTTCTCGAAGGCCTTGACGGTGAAGACCGGGCACGGCGCGAGCTGCACCACCTTCTCGGCGACGCTGCCGAGGAAGAAGCGGCGGACGCCCGTGCGCCCGTGCGTCGCCATCACGATGAGGTCGGCGTCGAGCCGCGCGGCGGCGTCGAGCACGTCGAGCGCGGGGTTGCCCATCCCGCCGATGACGTGGAACGCGGGCGAGGCCGCCGAGCCGTCCGTCGCACCGAGCACTTCGGCGGCGATCTCGCGGAGGGCCTCTTCGGCAGCGGTGCGCTCGGCCTCGGACATCGGGTGCGGCTCGGGCGGCGCGTCCACGATGCCGTAAGCCGGGAGGGTCTGGAGCACGTGGAGGAGGTGGAGTTCGGCCCCGGTGAGGCGGTGGAGCTCGCGGGCGTGCGCGAGCGCCTTCCGTGCGTGGGCCGAGAAGTCGAGCGGGACGAGGATCCGCTTCGCCGCGACGCCGTGGTAGGGCGCGCTCGGGCGCGCGGTGAGGACGGGGCACGCGGCGCGGCGGACGACCGACTCGGCGACGCTGCCGATGAAGGCGTGGCTCAGCCCCCGCCGCCCGTGCGTTGCCATCACGATGAGGTCGGCGTCGATCTCGGCGGCGTAGTCGAGGATGCCGGCGTCGGGCGAGAACACCTGCCGCTCGGCCTCGACGAGTTCGACGCCGGCGGCGGCGGCGGTCGCACGGAGGCCGGTGCGGAAGGCGTCGTCGGCCTCGGGCGGGTCGAGCGTCTCGGCGGCCTCGTCCCACGTCACCGTGAGCGCGTGGAGGCGAGCGCCGTGGCGCCCCGCGTAGAAGACGGCGTGCTCGAACACGGACTTCGACCACGCCGTGCGGTCGGTCGGAAAGAGGACGTTCTTGATCAGTAGCATGGCGCGTCGGCGATGGGCGCCCTCGCTCCTACTTCCAGACCTCGGGCGCACGTGGGGAGATCACTCGGTACCAAGTACACGTTTTTGCGGCCCGCGCGCTGCCCTCCACGGTCTACTCCGGCTAGCGGAGGAATCCCCGTTCCGCTGTGGGGCCAACCCCGACGCTGGTCAGAGCCACACGCCGAGGAGGTTCCAGTACGCCAGCAGCGGCACGACGACGACCGCCGCGACCGCGACCGCGCTGTAGTGCAGCCGGCCCGCGACGGACCCGAGCCCGCGCCGCCACAGGATCACCGCCGCCGGCACCGCCGCGAGCCCGAGCACGGCGGCCACCGTCGGGAGTGCGAACGCCGCCTTGAGCGCGAGCGGGAACGGGTAGAAAATGCCCTGCGGCCCGAGCGCGACGAGCGACCCGGCGAGAATCGCCACGAACGCGAGGTGGAGCGCGCCCGCGAGCGCCACGAGGCCCCGCGCCCGCCGCAGCGCGAGCGGCCCGCGCCGACCGCGCGTACGGAACCGGCCCGCACCCCATGCCATGACGGCGGAGGCGAAGAGCGCGAGGCAGCCCCCGAACAACGCCGCCTGCACCGGCAGCGTCTCGACCCAGCCGATCCGCTCGAACGACGCCGTGCTCGTGTGCAGGCGCACCGCGCGGCCCGACGCGTCGGTCTCGAAGAAGAACCGCGTCGGGTCCGGCCCCGGCCCGGCCCACACGCCCGTCTCGACCTCGCGCAGCGGCACCCGCTCGCCGCCCACCGCCAGCACGAGCGCCGAGTCCGCCGCCGCGACGCGGAGGTGGTACGGCATCATCGGCGAGAAGAGGGCGAGCTTGTCCGCGCTCCGGTGCGGGTGCCGCGCCAGCCGATACGTCCCTGCGAAGCCGTCGGCCACGTAGTCGGACAGGCTGCGTGCGGCGAGCGGGGCGGGCGGCAAATACCCGAGCACCTCGGCCACGAAGCGGTCTTCCACGGCGTCGAGGAACGCCGGCGCGTCGGCGTTCGCGGCGATGAAGAGACCGAGGCGGAGGTCCGGGACGAGGATGACCTGGGCGACCCAGCCGGGCCACCCGCCGCGGTGCCGGAGGCTCGGGTGCCCGGCGACGGTGCCGCGGAAGAACCCGTAGCCCATCCCCGCGAGCGCCGGGTGCGGCGTCCACTGCCGGGCGTGCATCGCGCGCCGCGTCGTGTCGGCGAGGAGCATGTCGGCGCCGCGCCCGCCGAGGTGGGCCGCCATAAACCGGGCCATGTCCGCGCCCGTCGTGTAGAGCGCGCCCGCCGGGGCGAAGGCGACGTAGTCCGGCGGCAGCGGCACGGCTCCGGCCGGCGTCCGCGCATAGCCCGTGGCGAGCGCGCCGCGCAGGTCGACGGGCGGCGGCTGCCGGAACGTCGAGCGCGTCATCCCGAGCGGGGCGAAGACGTGCTCCTCCGCGTAGCGCTCGAACGCCACGCCCGACACGCGCTCGACGAGCGCGCCGAGGAGGCCGTAGCCGTGGTTCGAGTAGCTGTGGAGCAGGCCCGGCGGATAGACCCGATCCGGCAGCGTCCGGCGGAGGTAGCCGACGAGCGGCGGCGGCTGACCCGGCGTGCCGGCAGCGAGCAGCCGCTCGTCGAAGCCGGCCGTGTGCGTGAGAAGGTCGTGCGGGGTGACGGGCTCGCCGAACGCCTCGGGCACGCGGACACCGCCGAGGGACGCGTTGACGTCGGCGCCGAGGTCGAGCGCGCCACGTTCCCACAACTGCATCACCGCCGTCGCCGTGACGAGCTTCGAGACGGAGCCGACGCGAACGACGGTCTCCGACACGTCCATCGGCCGGCCCGCCGCCACGTCTGCCCACCCGTATCCCCGCTGCACGACCACGGAGTCGCCGAGCACGACGACGAAGACCGCACCGGGCGCCCCCGCGCTGTCGACCACGTCCGGCACCGCCCCGTCGGCGAACACACGGATCGCCTCGGGCGCCGGTTGCGGGTGCGCGGCCGGGGCAGCCAGAAAGAGGGTAAAGAGGAGGGCGAGATAGCGCATCGGACCACCGATGGCGGGCGGAGCCGAGCGGGCGGGCGTCAGTCGCTCCGTTCGGCGAGGGCAGTGAGGATCGCGCGCGTCGTCGCCTCCGGGTCCGAGGCCGCGTCGGCGCGGACGTGCTCGGGGTCTTCGAGGGCGTCGGGCGGCTCGTAGCGGGCAGCGAGGAAGGCGAAGTCGGACGCGCGGGCGTCGGAGACGACGGTGCCGTCGGCGCGGGCGGCGAGGCGGTGGCGCAGTGCGCCGGCGGGCGCGGTGAGTTCGACGAGGCGGTGGCGGACGCCGGCAGCGGCGAGGTGGTGGCGCAGCGCGTCGCGATGGCGGCGTGTGCCGAACGTGGCGTCGAGGACCGTGCTGAGGCCGTCGCTCGCGCGGCGGAGCGCGGTCTCGCAGAGCGCGTCGTACACGGCCTCGGTCCGGTCCGGGGCGTAGAGCGCGGCCCGCTCGGCCTCGCTCCCCCGGCGGAAGAGCGGGACTCCGGCCTGCGCCTTCCGCACCCGGTCCGACGACACGACCTCCCACCCGAGCGCCGCGCCGAGCGCCTCGGCCTGCGTCGTCTTCCCCGCCCCCACCGGCCCCATCACGGCGATCACGAGCGGCTCCGACCCGGCGACGGCGTACGCCATCGCGAGCTGGAAATACCGCCGCGCGCGGGCTCGGCTCGCGGCGCGCTCGGCCTCGGGCACCTCCGACTCGCCGCTCCGCATCGCCTCCACTTTGCCCCGCACGTAGGCCCGGTAGCCCTTGTAAAAGTCGATCACGTCCCACAACTCGGGATCGTCCAGCGACGCCGCCATGCGGGCGACGACGTGGTGCGCGAGGTCCGGCCGGCCGTGCACGTCGAGGTCCATCGCGAGGAACGCGAGGTCGCTCGCGATGTCGACGCAGCGGAAGCGCTCGTTGAACTCGATGCAGTCGTAGACGCAGAGCGCGTCGCCGTCCGAAACGTCGTCGGGGCGGAGGTGGAGGTGTTCGAGCCGGAGGTCGCCGTGGCCGTCGACGACCCGGCCCTCGGCGCGGCGGCGGTGCAAGAGTCGGGCGTTCGCGGCGAAGAACCGATCCGTCGCCGAGCGGAGCGCGTCGAACGCCGGGCGCGCGATCAGATCGCCGACGAAGCGTTCGGTCTGCGCGACGTTCTCGTCGGTGCTGAGGCGGAGCCGCTCGGGCCACCCCCACGCGGCGGCCTCGGGCGACGGCGGCTGCCCGCGATAGAACGCCGCGAGCCGCTCCGTCACCCGGTCGAGGTCGGCCGTGGTGAGCGCGCCGCGCCGGAGCCGGGCGTCGAAGAACCCCGCCGGATCGAGCCGCCGCATCTTCACCGCGACCTCGACGGGCTCGCCCTCCCCTTCGACGCACAGCGCGTCCCCGTCCCACGCGATCGGAACGACGCCTTCGTAGAGGCCCGGACAGAGCCGCTCGTTGAGCCGGACCTCCTCCTCGCAGAAATGCCGCCGCCGCGCGAGCGTCGAGAAGTCGAGGAAGCCGAAGTCGACGGGCTTTTTGACTTTGTACACGAACGGCGGGGCGAGGGCGACGACGGAGATGTGGGTCTGCACGATCTCGACGCGCTCGGGCCGGTGCGGGTACGCGGCCGGATCGGCGAGCGCGGCGAGCAGCGCGTGCGGCGTCGGAGGCGAGGGGGCGAGCGTCGGGGGCATGGCGGCGGGGGCTACGGCACGGGCGCCGGCGGCGCGAGCGTACGGGCCAGGAGGGCGTCGAGCGCGGGGTACGAGGCCGGGTCGAGCATATTCAGCGCGGGCACATCCGTGAGGCGGGCGAGGAGATCGAGCCCGGCCTCGGTGTTCGTCGCGATGCCGCTGACGAGGTCGGGCGCGAACCCGAACGCGGCAATCGCGCCGACGACGGCGTAGGGATCGGACGCGCAGAGCACCGTGCAGCCGACGGCGTCGCGGACGGCGGCGGCGGCGGCGGCCCCGTTGTAGCGCTCCAGCGGCGACGAGCCGATCTCGACCACGGCCACGTCGGCGGGGTGCGCGGCCATCCGCGCGAGGAGTTGGGCGAGCGCGGCGCGGTACGCCTCGGCCGGGTGGACCGTCGAGGGCAGGCCAGCGTCGACGAAGTCGTAGATCCACTCCGCGCCGGCATCCGCCATCGCCTGAATGTCACGGTAGCGGCCGGCCCCGGTCAGCTTCGCGCCGAGCACGCGGTGGCCCGCCCGCACGAGGCGGCGGATGAGCACGCGCGCCGCCGTCGTCTTCCCCGACGACATCGACGTGCCGACGAGGAGCAGCGTCGGCGTCGTCCACGGCCGCGCGGGTACGGGCTCGACGAATCGCTCCATCGTCGCCTTCGTGCCGCCGATCAGGACGTGACCCTCGTACCGGACCGAGATGATGCCGCCGACGTAGGGCGAGCACGAGAGGACGGCGCCGAGCAGGCCCGCCGACGTGAGGAACTGCATCCGCCCGTCGGCCTCCACCGCCTCCCACGAGCCGGTGACTTCGAGCGTCGCGTAGCGGTGGCCGAGCGCGCCCACGACGAGGTCGCCGGGGAGCACGCCGCGCATCCGCCCGCCCACGAGTTCGAGGTGGGCCGTCACTGGCGCCGCCGTGACGCGCACGGCGACGAGGTCCCCCGTCGCCCACCGCTCGCGGCCGAGCACGGCGAGCGGGACGGCCCGGCCGTCGAGCGGGGCGTGGCGCGTGAGGGACGTCAGGATGGGTAGCTCGGTCATGGCCGATGGCCTGCTGCGCGGCGAGGGATCGGTCCGGGCGGGGTCAGAGCGCTAGGAGGGAGCGCAGGCCGGGCGCCTCGTCACCGGGTTCGGTATCGGGTTCGGTGCCCGACGTCTCGCGTCCGGCCTGCACGGCAGCGCGGGCGGCGGTGCGGGCGGCGGGCGTCTTCACGGTGAGCACGGGGCACGGCGCGGTGCGGACCACGGCCTCGGCGATGCTCCCCATCACGAGGTGCTCGAAGCCGCGCAGCCCCTTCGTTCCGAGGACGATCAGACCCGACCGCAGCCGCTCGGCCGTCTCGCCGATGACGCGGGACGGGAAGCCCGGCACGACCTCCACCGTCCCGAGGCGCTCGGGCTCGCCTCCCGCCTCGGTGTAGAGCTCGCGCAGGGAATCGCCGAGACTGCGCACCAGCCCCGGCTCCACTTGGTACACGGGCTGAAGCGTGTAGCCGCCACCGACGGGCCGGAACGGCTCCTCGACGACGTGGAGGAGGTCGACGTGGGCGTCGAACGCATCGGCGAGGCGGAGCGCCTGCCGGAGCGCCTCGTCTGCGGTGTCGGAGAAGTCGACGGCGACGAGGATCGCGCCGCCGTGGAGCGCCGGGAGCGCCGCGTCGTCGGTGCCAGGCCGGACGGTGAGCACGGGGCACGGGGCGAGCTGGACGACCTCGCGGGCCGTGCTGCCGAGGAGGAGGCGAGAGAGCCCCCGCCGCCCGTGCGTCCCCATCGCAATGAGGCCCACGTCGTGGCTCTCGGCATAGCGGAGGATGGCGGCGGCCGGCGCGATGTCGCGCGTCAGCACCGTCTCGATGGGGACCGGCGCCTCCTCGCCGAGGTCGGCGAGGCGCTGGCGGACGTTCGCGCCGTGATGGACGCTGCCGAAGAGGGAGTCCACGTAGAGCAGATGGAGCGCGTCGGCGTGGCGGGCGAGTTCGAAGGCGAGCGGACGGGCGGCCTCAGCGCAGGCCGAGAAGTCCGTCGGATAGAGGACTGTGTGGAAGATCGACATGGCAGCGGGGGTTTAGAGGCGGTCTATGAAGTCGAGAAGCGGTCCCCCTCCTGGACAGGAGGGGCTAGGGGTGGTCGATTCGGACGACGGAAGCGTTCCTCGTCTACCCCCTCCCCCTGTCCAGGGGGAGGACTTCCCAAAGGGCACCTGGGCATCTTCATAAACACACTCTCAGAGGCGGAGGGGGTCGGCGTGCGCGCCGCTCGGCATCGGGCGGCTCGGCCGCGGGCGGCTAGCGGAGTTCGATGATCTCCCGCGTCCCGTCGCGGCGCACCACCTCGAAGCGGTCGAGGTGCTCGCCGTCCTCGTCGACGTAGATCGCCTCCGGGTGCCCGATCAAGTGATCGAGGCCGGGGACGGTCACTTCGAGGAGGTCGTCTTTGGCGTCGTAGGTGAGGCCCTGGAGCGGGAGCCAGCTCGTCTGGGGCTGGGCGCCGTCGTCCGCGGAGAAGATGCGGATCTCGGCGTAGTCGATGCGGCCGGTGTCGGACTTCACGCTGGAGAAGGCGTCGAAGTACGAGCTCCAGTCGGCGCGGGGCAGCGTTCGGATAGCCATGGCAGCGTCTGGAAAGAGTCGGGAGGAACGGAGGGCGGGGTAGCCTACGAGAAGGTCCCCATTCCAGCGCGGCGCGTTCGCCAGACGGATGCGCCCGCCGCTGCCGGGGCAGCACCGATCCGGGTACGGGGCCGGACCCTACTTCGACTCGTCGCCGCCCGTCGAAGCGAGCGCCGCGCCGTCCAGCGGGGCGAGGAGGAGGAGTGCGAGGAGCGCGGCCCGCTCCCCCATCCGCTCCACCTCGACGTATTCGTGCGCCGCGTGCGCCCCGTCGCCCACGGCACCGAGGCCGTCGAGCGTCGCCGTGAACTGGCTCGTCGTGTTGCCGTCGGAGCCGCCGCCGGCCGTGCCCTCGGCGAGGTCGAGCCCGAGGAGGCGGGCCGCCTCCCGCGCCTGCTTCCAGAGCCGCCGGTTGCGCGACGTCGGTTCGAGCGGCGGCCGGACGATCGCGCCGGTGATCTCGACCGACGCCCCCGGCGTCACGGCGTCGATGCCGAAGATGGCGCGCTCGATGCGCCGCGCGTGATCGTGCGAAGGCACGCGAACATCGACCACGGCCCGCGCCTCGGGCGCGACGACGTTCGCCCGCTGCCCGCCCTCGATCATCCCGACGTTCACCGTCACCCCGGCGTCGAGGTCGGTGAGGGCGTGGAGTTGCTGCACGACGTGCGACAGTTCGAGGATCGCGCTCGCCCCCTCGCCCGGCGCGAGCCCGGCGTGCGCCGCCCGCCCGCGCACGACGACGTCGAACTTGCCGATCCCCTTCCGCGCCGTCTTCAACCGGCCCTCCGGCCCCAGCGCCGGCTCCAGCACGAACGCCCGCGCCGCCGCCCGCGCCAGCCGCGCGATCCACCGCCCGGACTCGCGGCTGCCGATCTCCTCGTCGGTGTTGACGAACACGACGGGCGCGGCGGGCGGAGCGAGCTCGAGCACGCGGAGCGCATTGAGCGCGGCGAGGAGTTGGACGAGGCCCGCCTTCATGTCGTACACGCCGGGGCCGCGCGCCCGGCCGTCGCGCACGGCGAATGGCATCGTGGCGAGCGTGCCGACCGGCCAGACGGTGTCGGCGTGGCCGAGGAGGAGTTGGACGGGCGCGCCGCGCTCGCGCCGCTCGGGCCGGGCGTAGAGATGCCCGCCCGTCGCCCGCCCCGGCACGATGCGCGTCGCGTAGCCGAGGCGGTGCAGCTCATCGGCGAGCAGGCGGAGCACGGCCCGCTGCGTCTCCGGCTCTGTCGACGGCGACTCCGCCTCGACGAGCGCGCGGAGGAGGTCGAGCATGGCTGACTGCCGCCCGCGCATGAACGCGAGCACGACCTCGGCCACGGCCGGCGTGACCACGGCCGAAGGCGGAACGATCGAGGGCGGCGCGGACGGAGCGGTCATCGCGAGAACCCGGTCGGGAACGGGAAGGCGTGCGTCTCGGCGACCTCTGCGTAGCGGCCGGGGTGGAGGTACGCGAGGAGCGGGTCGGCGGCGAGCCGCTCGGCGTCGCTGCCGTCGGAGAGGCGGACGGCCTCGGGCGCGGCGTACGCCGCCACGACGCGCCCGGCGATGAGGCTGTTCACCCCGAACCCGTCCACGACGCGGTCCAGCTCGCATTCGAGGAAGAGGTAGCCGTCGGCGAGGAACCGGCCGCGCACGACGCGGGCGGGCGCCGTCGGGAGCGTCTGCAGCGCGGGCTTGGCGCCGGGCCCGTCGGCGCCGTCCGTGCGGGGCGCGGCGGCGAGGGCGGCGAGGACGACCTGCTCGGGCCGGACGTAGGTCACGGTGAAGGCCCCCTCGCGCTTCGCGTTGCGGTATGTCGCGTGGCGCGGCGTGCAGACGAAGCCGAAGTACGGGCCCCACCCCAGCGGCACGGCCATGTGCTTCGGCGCGAGGTCGTAGCCGCCGCCCACCTCCTCCGTCCCCACGACGACGAGCGGGGCGACGACGAAGACGCGCTCCCAGAGCGCCGTCTCCGGGTCGAGGGCAACGAGAGGGCGAGCGGTCGGGTCGGCCATCGGTCGCGTCACGGTTGGAGCGTCACAGTTGGAGCGTCACGGTTGGAGAAGTCAGTCGTCGTCCTCGATGGGGAGGACGAGGACGGCGCAGGGGGCGAGGCGGCAGACGCGCTCGGTCACGCTCCCGAGGAGCAGGCGCTCGACGCCGTGGAGCCCGCGCTTCGCCATCACGATGGCGTCGGCGCCCCGCGTGCGGGCGGCCTCCACGATGGCCTCGGCCGCGCGCCCCTCGACGAGGTGGTAGCCGATCCGCGACAGCACGCGGCTGCCGCCCTCCACCGGCTCGTCCGCCCGCACGCCGTCGGCCAGCGTCCCGACGAGCGCGGGCTCCTCGGTCAGGGCTTCGAGCCGATGCGTGGCCGCGGCGCGGATCTCGGGGAACAGGTCGGCCGCGACCTCCGCCCCCGTGATCGCCTCGACGAAGCGGGCGGGCTCGAGCGCGTGGAGGAGGTCGAGCCCGGCGCCGTAGAGCGCGGCGAGCCCGGCGGCCACGGAGAGCGCCCACCGCGACGGGTCCGAGAAGTCCGTCGGCGCGACGACGAGCCGGAGCGGCTTCTGCCCCGACACCGACTCGGGCACGATCAGCACCGGGACCTCCGTGTGGCGCAGCACCTCGCCGGCCACGCTGCCGAGGAAGAACCGGCGGAGCCCGCGCCGCCCGTGCGTCCCCATCACGACGAGGTCGCACCCCTCCCGCTGTGCGTAGTCGAGGACGACGTAGGCCGGCGCCCCCTTCGAGATCACCCGCTTGGCATGGAGGTCCGTGCGGTCCACCCAGTCGAAGCGGGTCGTCAGCGCCGCGTCGGCCTCGTCGAAGAGGCGGCGGTAGAAGGCGCGGTCGTCCTGGGAGAGGTCGTCGAAGGCGGTCTCGGGGCTCACGCCGGGGACGACGTGGAGGACGTGGAGCTCGGCGCCGGTGCGCGAGGCGAGGTCGGCAGCGCGGCGGAGCGCGGCGTCCGAGGCTCCGGAGAAGTCGACGGGGACGAGGATGCGGGTCGGGGCGAACATGGCGGCGGGGGGCGGGAGGCGAAGGCGGGAGCGTTGTCTCTTGGTACGCCACGCCGTCGCGCGCTGCTGTGCGCCGCCACCTCGGAAGCGGGCGGGCGAGAGCCCCGAACGTGTGCCGGGCCGTTCCCTACGCCGGCTACTCGCAGCGGTAGCGGATTACGCCCGCGGGGTCGTTTGTGGGCGTCCGCCCGAGGCTGATCACGCCTTCCTTCAGGAGGTGCGTCTGGTCCCGGTGGAGGAAAACCAGCTCCGCGCCCATGCGGATATACGTCCCGTTCGTGCTGCGGTCGGCGAGGACGAAGAAGCCCTTGCGGAACTCGACCGTGGCGTGGGTCCGCGACACGCCCTGCTCGGGGATGACGAGGTCGTTGTCCTCGCCGCGCCCCATCTGAAACGACGGCCCCTGCGCCTCGACGACGCGGCGGTCCGATCCGTATTCGAGGATGAGCTTGCCACCCCCTTCCTCCTCTCTCCCCCCCGACCACGGCAGGGCGCCGATCATCGTCAACTGCTCGGTGTCCTCCTGCCAGACCAGCTCGCAGAGCTCGATGGGGAGCGCCTTGCCGCGCACGCGAGCTTCGCCGAGCCGACGCGTGGCGTGTTTCAGCGCCGGCGGGAGGCGTTCCGCCGTCTCCTGCGTCGCCATGATCTGGTCGGGCTTCGCGAGGCCGACCATCCGGGCGGCGACGTTCACGGCATCGCCGTAGACATCGCCCTTCTCCAGGATTACCTCCCCGATGTGCAGCCCGACCTTGATGCTCGCCCCGATCTCTGTGAGCATCGGGTCGGCCTTGACCGCCTTGTGCATCGCCGACGCGGCTTCGGCGGCGGAGACCGCGTCCGCGAAGGTCGCCATCACTTCGTCGCCGATGGTCTTGATGACCAGGCCGCGGTGGCGGACCGTCACGTCCGAGAGCACCTCGAGGGCGCGGCCGACGATCTGCAACGCCCGGTCGTTGCCGACGCGCTCGAACAGCTTAGAGCTCCCGCACAAATCCGCGAAAACGATGGCGCGCACGCCTTTCGAATACGGACCGTTCTGCTCCTCGAACGAACTCATGCTACGCGACTCGATAACCTGTCAACTGGAAGCGAAGGGAGACGCAATGTAGCACAATTCCACCCCCGTAGGCTGCAGGCTTCGGGGTCGAACCGTCCACCACGCCGGCCGCCGCAGGCGCGCTGACAGCGTGGCGCCGTCGCCGTAAACGAGCGAAGCCCCGAGCCGGCGGGGTGCCGATTCGGGGCTTCGCATAGCGTGCCCGGGAGGATTCGAACCCCCGGCCTTCTGATCCGTAGTCAGACGCTAAGCGGATCAGGCCGGTGCTCTAATGTCCCTTATGCCCCCGTATTCAGCATTTTCGAGCGAGTCTCAGAATGCTAGCTTGTAGTGTTTCCGCACATCTTCCGCAGATTGTGCGCCGTCGTGTTCTGACGAGACGCTTGAGGATCTAAATGTACGCATCGGCAGCGAGCTTGTCCCTACGTGGCGCTACTCCCCTCCTGCCTCTCAAGAGTTGCCTGACCGTCTACGCGTGCAGCCCTACCTCTTCAAATTTCGCCCCCTTTGGTGAAGACCAAAAACGAGATCCAGCCCACCGGATCTCGCTTCCCTTTGCCGTGCTAGTTCGCCGGGCGTGATAGCGCGTGCTCGATGAGCGACGACACGGCGTACTCGTTGTGGCGGAAGTCGCTTACCGTCGGCCGATCCGCGTGCCACGTCACCGCCGTAGCCGCATTGAGCAAGCCCCAGCCGCTGAGTTCTTCTTCCAAGAGGTAGCGGTCCACGACCTTCCCCCACAACGTCACCGGCATGTTCGGGAGCACGTCGCGCCGGATCTCGCGTAGACGAGACGACGACATCCGCATGGACGCCAACGACCTCGCCGCCATTGCGAAACGGGCGATGCCCCCTTCAGCATGCCGCAATGCCCCCAGCGTCCGCTCCACCTCACTCTCCCATTCCGATGCCGTGGGATCGTGGCGGAACCGGACCTCTTTAAACAGCGACTTCGCCACCATCCCGTTCGAGCACACCAGCCTTGTTAGGTACACCCCGGCGCTGAAGGCCCGGCTCCCGTCGTAGCTGTTCCAGAAGCCCAAGGACAGCCCTAATACGTCGCCCGGCTTCACTTCCACCGTCTGCGCTTCCTTTGCCGTCAAACCAAGGAAGTAGCGCTTGCCGTCGAAGAACGTCCGGTCCTCTTGGAAAGGCAAGCCGGAGCGGTGCGCGATCTCCCCGGCCAGATCCCGGACCCTTGCATTGGGGATGAGGAGGTAATCGCCGCTTACGACGCCGCACTCGCGCCATCCGGTTTCTCCGTCGGGGTCGGCGATGCGGACGGTGTAGCCCGCGCTATCCATGCCGTCGGCCGTCTGGAGCCGCCGCTTCTCGATGGGGGCGTACGGGCCGGATTCCGGCTCCGGATAAAACTGGCGTTCGGGTGTGGTGATGAGGGTTCGTGTGTTGTCATGAGTTGACAGATTGCCATTGTTCGCGGCGTTGCCATGTGTTTTGCCGTTGGTCGTGCCGTTGCTAGATAGGAGGTACATGGAGTCGTTCATGGTCATGTTGGTTGAATGGTTGGAGGGTGGCATCTTTGGCGTATCCCAACGGTGCGGGATCGTGCGAGTCCAGCGGTGGTGCAAACACAGAAAGAGCCGGGCAGCGTGAATAGCCACCCGGCCCTGATCGTGTCGATGCCTTGATCGCGTCGATTTATTGCTGGCTACAGCCCGGCTTGCAACCGGACGTAGACGTTGACGCCGAGCGTGTGCCCCTTCGCTTCGTCGCCAGTCACGCCGATGAGGTGGACGGAGACGTGCGCTGGAAGGAGCGGAGCCAGCCACGGCGCGTGCTTGTCCTGTATCCGACCGATGGCGAGGCTTCCCCAGTAGACCACCACCCCGTTGGGCGTGGCGTGGAGGTGGAGTTCGAGGCCTGCTTGGACCAGATGATTACGCGCGGCATCACGCAGGGCACGGACGTTGGACTGCACCGCCCTTACCCCCACCAGCTTCGTCGGGATGGAGAGCACGACCGGACCGATAGAACCGGATGATGCAGCCGAATCATTCTCACCGATGGAATCCCTCTTTCCGTTGGAATCCATGTGGCCATAGGAATCTCTCTTTCCGCTAGAATCACCCCAGCCGTTGGAATCCCTCTTGCCGTTGGAATCCATGTGGCCGTTCGGGGGATAGCCCGTCCAATCCTTCTGGCGGGCGAGGTAGGTCAGCGTGAACGAGAGGGCGGCGAGGGCTTTCTCGACGACGTAGGCCGGATCGAGCTTGGAGTTGGCAAGGACGTGCTCCGTCCAGCGGCGGGCCTGCCGGATGAGGGCGTGGATGAACGGGAGCGTCGGGGGCCCTTCGAAGGACCCGAACGACGTGGCGCCGTTCTTGGGGATGGCGTGGGGCGGCATGAGCAGTGGGGGTTGCATGAGTTGGAGTCCGTGGATCGGACCCCTTACACTGCTATGGTGCCGGGATACGAGCGAATCTTGCAGCTGTCGCCGGACACCCCGTTGCCCTCCTCACCCCTCCCCTACTCCTACGCTTTAGATCTACCACCTAGCGCCACGAATTGTTATACTATTTCGTGACAGTCCGAAATTTGCGCGCTCACGAAAATCGTCGCCAGAATGCGATCAAAACGGCCAATGTAAACTAATTAGGCACTATTGAAGGAATGCACCCAGTTGTCTTCACACAATCCCAACGACCATAAAGAGAAGAATCATAGATAGACGACGAGAGAACCACCTACAAGACTCCAGACGATCAAGATAGATACAACAATAATAGAAGATACAACTAGAAGTAAGATATAACTAGATAGACTCCCTAGATAGAAGACTACAAGAGATCCAGAAAGACCACTACAACCCCTCTTCTTTCGCCGCCTCACCCAATACCTCCATTTGCGGCCTCATCCGATTTTTTGGCGCCGACATCCGAATCCTCCCCTCCTTGTGGTCGCAACACGCCCTATCCCTTCCCTCTCACCTATCAACGTTCTGCCGTCTCTATCGAATAGAGAGGTCTCTATCACGTAGAATGGTCTCTCTCTATCACATAGAAAGGTCTCTATCAGCTAGAGAAGGACGCCAACACATCCATTGACATGACCTGTTGCCGCTTCCTTCCCATACACGACGTGCTGCCATTCTAAGACGTGACGTGCTGCCACTTCCTTCCCATACATGACTTGACGCCATTCAAAGAGAGACGTGCTACCATCCACATAGACGTGCTGCCATTTCCGACGTGGCCTGAACCTGAATGTGTCCTCTGCCATTGCTAAGCCTTTGATCCAGCATTGGGCTCCAAATCTGGCGCTGTCATTGATCAGCATTTGGCCCTGATCCAGCATCAGCCTTTGATTCGGCTGCCAGCTTTGATCAGCAATTGGGTCTTGATCAGCACCGGCCTTTGATCCGGCCGTTGGCTTCGACCAGCACTTGGCCCTGATCCGGTGGCAGACCGCCAATCTTGCGTAGGCTTCGATCAGCATGAGCCTCTGATCCGGCGGCAGGCCCTGCATCCTACGAAGGCTTCTATCAACTCAATCCATTGATCCGGTCGCAGCCTCTACCTGCATCGTGCTTCGCCCTTAATCAGCCCCAGAATTCGCCGCCCCTTTGCCCTCCCCTCTTAACGCGGTCGAACCGGACGAGCGTAGCGGGCCTAACAGGAGCATCTGCGGATCGATGAGCATCCGTGGGTCGATGAGCATCTATGGACCGTTGAGGGGCATCTGTGGGCCGAACAAGAGCAATCGAATACGAAGCATCAGGATGTCGGTGGCGCGAGATCAGCGGCTACCAGATGCGCCTCAACGTACCCTCTTGATGTCTGGCTCGCCGCTGATCAATACGGTCGCTTCCTAGAGGCATACGACGCGATATGATGCCGTGCTGTAGTGCTTGCGTCCGCACTCCGGACATCGCGCCAACTTGCTTGACTCCTTCATCGTTACCGTCTACATTGCCACACCCCGCTGCCTGGTACAGCAGGTGAAGGGTAACTCTGTTGTGCACTTAGGTGCAGCACAACATTACTGTGATGTAAACAGCGCAAGAAGTCAGCCTCAGCCCCTCAACCCCAGAATGGTTCAGCGATGAAACGCCTTCTTCTACTCTCTGTAGTTTTGGTGTTAGTCCTCTATCCGATTCCCTTGGTCGCTCAATCCCCTCAAAGCGACTCATTGGAGATTAATCCATTTATAGACTTGGTTGAAAGGTCGAGATCTCTTCCTGATATAGAATCCCATATTCTGATCTCACCCAATATGTTCGAATCACTAAATAGTATTCTAACAGAGACCTTTGAAGAGGCGGGAGACACACCCCAGGATCAGGTAGATGCCATGGCAATGGCATCGACCTACCTATACAATGCTAATTCCGTGGATCAAAGATATCTATGGGGCAAAGATGCAATAGAACGAATGATTGCAGGTGTAGATAACGTTAATGAAGTTCTGAGAAGTGCACAATTGGAACAGTCTATTGGACTAGGAACCAATTTATGGTCCGATGAGAACTTTCGAAACGCAGCGGATCAAGTAGGAGATTGGGGCACTGCAATTGGACTCCTTGCTTCTGCTGCCACTATACTAATACCTCAAGAAGACAGAGGCGGTCTACCTCAAGTAGGATTGGGTATTACCGCACTCTCCAAATTCGTAGGCACAATCTGGGGAGGACAGACGGGGAACAATTTTGAAGACAAAACCCGCTTCATCGAATTTACGCGTTCTGCTTATGAAGACATGAGAGAGCGAAATACTATGATAGCCCTATATATTCAAAGCAACGAAGCTTTCAAAAGTGATCTAGTTAAATTCAAACAGGAAATGTATGATAGTGCCAGCAGCACTGAGCTTAAGCGGGAAGCAATTCTAAACACTTCTTTCTTTGTAACTCAGTATGACAACATTCTAACACAGATACCGGCTCTGTACGAGGTGTATCAAAAGCTAGTGACAGATTACTGTCCTGATGTATTCATTCACCCGACCCCTGCCGCTGCAAAGTGCGAACCTGAAGTTTCAGGTGTAAAGTATACCCTAAAGGGCGATCCAAGAGATAAAATCCTGGAAGCCGCATCGATCGTAGAAGACTTACAGCGTGCTAGGGCTAGCTCAAACAGCCTCCGCCTCCTTACTGCACAAATGCGATCCGCATTCTTAAACGTTTGAAACGCAATTCAAGCACAGATATGTCTAAACTTCCATTCATACTCGGAATATGCCTCGTCGTTTCTGGCTGTGCCGCTTCGGAGCGGGCAGGGACGGAAAGCAAATTCGTAGAACTGACAGGTGATGGTCAATCGGGGTTGTACGACTTGTCAGACACCAATATTCCCGCGCAATACCTAGAAATGGTGAGGTCGGCAATCAATCGCGCGGATTCGCTTTCATTGAGTCAGACGTTTCTTGCTGCCGTAGGGGAGAAGACGGATTGGAGCTATGTGAGCAATGACATAGGGGGGGAAACAGTAGCTAAAATACTAGAGGCCCGGGTGCACTCGATCGACAGTCGCCCTATTCGCCCAAGTCTCGCATTTTACACACCACCTCGTGTTGGCCGCGACATATGCAATGGGTGGAGTTGGTGGGGACTGAGGCGGACGGCTTCAACCGGCTGTACGTCGAATGGGACGGTCTACAAAAGTCTTGAGAGTATCTCGGATGACCCCAAAGTCTTAGCTGGTTTCCTCCTTCATGAATGGCTCCATGTAGCTGGCTTCGGGCACGACGGCAATTTTCAACAATGCAGCGAACGGAAGCGCAACTCTGTTCCTATCTATGTTGACTGCTTGTCTCAGGCTCATCCTGACCCCGAACAGGTCGCGCTTTGCTCGCTTGCTTGCTCGGGTGATAGCGAACGTGAGTGAGGCGGAGAAGAGTAACCCATTTAAAACGTTGACGTAGGGGCTCACATGCAGAGAATCAGTATGCAGGCATCCCAGCTTCCGGCCTCCGCATAAGACCCACGAAGAAACCAAGTGGAAAACCAAGATGGCTAAGTCGAAATCAGGCTACAAGATCGAAACCGTCAGCGCCAAGGAAGCCCACGAAACCCTCTCCAAGCTGCGTAAGGGCAAGGGTGGAAGGAGCAAGTACCAGCCGATGCTAGAGGCCGTGCAGAAGGCCAACAAGGGCGATTTGGTTACGATCAAGGGCGTGCCGAAGAGCGAGGTGCAGCCGATGCGCTCCTACATCTACGGCGCCCTCGACAAGGAGGAGTACACCGTGAAGAGCGCTCGGGAGGACGAAGAGGGCAACACCTACACCGTGGTGGCCGGCCGCACCGTGGATTTCGACTGATCCTACCTATGCCGGTCGTTGTGGTAATGGAATTGCGGGGCTCAGCTGTTTCGCATCATAGGCCTCATGCGGCTACAGCCTCACCGGACCGGTAGACAGGGTACGGCCCCCGCGACTGGTCTATTTGTAGATACAATGGGCACTTCGAGACTATGAGAAGACCTAAGTGGATCGCCATGTCCGTACCCATCTGGTATCTGGTGCTGCTATTGGTGCCGTTCACCTTCCTTGGCTTACCCATGTGGCTCACCGGAGGGAGGATCGCACTAACGCTTAGTCTGGTCTATACGCTAGTCAGCTCGTTTGTGGCAATCGGTTTCACTTGGACCTATTTGAGCCTAATCATCAAGGAAACCAGTCGGCTCAACAGTTCTGGCTCTCGTCCCAGCAGCTTCGGTGACAGGGTCAAGGCGCACTTTGCAGACCTTCAATCCTCTGGCGTCGGATTTTTGCTCGTCGTTGTGATAGCCGGGTACCTACTGATATCTATCCCATTCGGGCTGGCCTACTCCCTTGCGGGAGACCTCACCACCAGTGACTCAGTATGGGACAATGTGCTGTTCAGCACCAACTTGCTTTCCACGGTAGTATTTGGAGATATAAAACCTGTCGGCTTTGGAAAAACGTTGGCTTCCATCCAAACCATCGTGGGTTTGATTTTTCAGGTCATGGTCGTCGCTCTCGCCATTGCTCTGGTGATTCCGGACAAGGAATAGCCACGTGCCCATTACCCACGGCTGCACGCCGACGAAACGCTCTGCCGTCTTGCCTCTCACCACCGTCCTCGTCTACGTTGCCCCGTCCCGCCGTCTTGCCGCGTGCTGCTGGTGAGCGGCCATCCGTTATGCCCACTCTAACCTTAGACCGTGTCTGACACAAAGCCGGACTACTCCTCATTCGAGCATGGAGGACGCCGTTTCTCTGTCCGATGGGGCAACCTACTCGTCTCGCAGGCCCAGGCTCGTGAGATGACAGAAGAAGAGGCCGCTTCCCTACTGAGAGTGTGGGGCGCCGCCGCGCTGGAGGAATCAGACCGCGACCCTTCCGGTTACATCTACTTGGCGCATATGCCCGCCACAGGACACTACAAGGTTGGCTACAGCAAAAAGCCAGAGGCCCGTGTCAACCACTTCGACGTGCAGATGCCAGTCGAAGTAAAGATGCTTCACTCGTTCCCAGCCGATGACGCTCGCGCCTGCGAACAGCAGATCCACAACTGGGCGGAGCCGTGGCGTGTCAACGGGGAGTGGTTCGCGCTCCCCGGCGGGCAGGCTTTGCTGATCCAATACTACCGGGGATACGAGAACGGCCGGTTCGTAACCGATCCTAATGAGGTGCCAAACCTCATTCAGGACCTTGGGCAACTACCACCTAGAGAGTTTCAACCGCACCCTGAGTCTTTAGCCATAGCAGAACAAGGGCGAAAGCAGAGAGAGAAGGACCTCCGTGAGCGCCAGAACTGGCCTGAACTAGAGCGAGACCTGCCAGCTTCGAAGCCAGACCTCAAGCGCCTGTTCAGCCATGTTAGATCTGCTATCAGCTCAGAGGGCTGCGACCACACGCTCAGGCACACTCTCTCTTGCTCAGCAGCTAATAATTTGCCTGAACAACCCTTAGTCACGTGGCTTCAGCACGGAGGCGGATACTGCGACTGCGAGGTGATCGCCAACGTCGCTGAAATGTGGGAATGGCGGCTGTGACAAGGCTGCGCCACGTGGGCATAGCCAGCCTCCCCACCCGCCTTAGGGCACTACAGCCTTGCCTCTTTCCACCGCCAGCGTCTACGTTGCCTCATCCAACCGCTTCGATACCCGGTGCGGCTTAAGTGCCACCTTGTTATACCGCCCTCCGACCTGTGTACACTGATTCCCCGTTGAGGCCAGGTGTTCTGATCGTTGACGACGATGCCATCGTCCGTTCAGTCTGGGCGAAGTTGCTAGAGGATAATGGCTTTTCGACGGTCGAAGCGAAAGACGGAATTGAAGCAATCGAAAAGCTGTCTGCAGCACAGGAAGGCATCCACGTGATTTTGCTAGATCGCATGATGCCCAGGATGACCGGGGACGAATTCCTTAAGCACATTATCAATACTCACCGCTGCCACGTATCGGTTATTATGATAACAGCTTACGATTCAGAAGAAAGCAAGCTTAAGTTCTATGGCCTGCGGTCTGAATACGTAATTCCGCACCGATATATTCCGAAGCCATCAAATTGGGAAAGCCTTTTGTCGAACGTTAGAAGCTCTGCCGATTCGGCAATAGATAGACGTAATAACACAAGCAATTCAGAAATGTCTCGAATGCGAGATGATATCCAGAGGCTACACGAGAATACCTTAGCCATGCAGAGATTACTAGCAGAGCTTCCTACAAAGACACAAGTTGAGGGTATACGTGCTGAGATGGCGAAGCATAATAGAAGCTTTCTGTCAGAGATTGGAATGGATTTGATTAGGGCGCTTGTCATAGCCGCTGCAATAGTTGCTATTCTCTCCTTAGGATTGCCAGATCTGATTCAGAGACTTATTGGGGCGGTATAGTCTGTTGAGATCGAGTGGCATTCCGCCGCTCCAGGAGTACCAGCCCATTGCTGCATAGGATCATGTGGGTACTTGCATGTTGAACCGTGGCGCCCTCATCGTCCGCCCCGCGCAACCGTACCTCGATTGGGCCGCCAGCTTGGACGACTCCGGCATCCTACCGGACCCCCACGACGAGGTGACCATCTACTTGGTCCCGGAATACGAAGACGACCTAGAAGCAGATAAGGTGCTCAAGCGGGTGTACGCCGAAGTCTTCGAGCGCGAGCTGTTCGGGTGGTGCACCGACGAATCCCTCTGGCCAAAGCGCCGGACCCTCGCCCTCTTCAAGGCGTGGTTCACCGTCGAGATGCACTCCATCGTAGAGGATCTAAGCAACGCTCCCCTAGTCGATGACGACATCTAGATGGGCAGCAGATGGGTATGGAAGCCTCAGCTAGGTTGTGACGTAGCTGCAACGGGAATCAACTGATTGACTCAGGATTAACGCAAGCTATTTATCCCATTATCGTGACAGTCGGATTTACGTGCCCCACCGGATTTGGCCAACAAGAGGGGTATAAATCGTCCTTTTTAGCTTACTAATCCACATTCTCGATCACCGGCCGTTGCTCTTCACACAAACCCAACGACCATAAAGAGAAGATACATAGATAGATGACAAACCACTAGAGAAGAATATATAGATCGAGTAAGGAGGCTAGACAGACGACACAGTCTAAGAAGACAGACTACGACAAGCATCTATAAGAGACAACTAAGCAGACTAATAGAGCTGTTTTTTTCACACGCTGACCTTTTATCGCCGCATTCCCGCTAGAGCACGTTCGCCAGCGTCTATGTTTTCTAAACCAACCGCTCCGTCTCGTGCTGCATCTGAGTGACGGAATGTTATGTTAGGCCGCTTCAGAGACGGTATAAAAATACAATCACGTCTAAGCTACGGCACTTGGCAATCAGCAATAGAGATGGAACCTGACGACACGACGCCCACCACCTCCGTAACTCGGGCCGATATCCAAGCTATCAGTCCTTTCACCCAAGGACTGAACACATTCCTTGTTAGCCACGGCCTACCCACAGACAACGTGCTTGTCAGTGTAGAGGAGAGACGCAGGGTCATTGGAAACATCGGGGACGCTCTGACTAGGCTGGACACCGACCAGCGAGGACGTGCCCTTTACGTCTCCAAATTCACTGCTGCCGTAGCTGCAGGGCTTTTTGATGCAGCCCTCACCTACCTGTGGGATGAGACGGTCCAAGAATTACGGCGCCGAATCGCGCACTACGACCTCTCGTATTTCTTCGATGTTGCTGTAAAGAGTCCGGACAAACGGAAAAGACTTCGGACAGCCGACGACCTCGACAAGATCGACGACGCCGAGCTACTCGAAGGAGCTCGAGAGATTGGCCTGATCTCAAATGTGGGCTACCGTCAACTAGATCACATCCGATACATCAGGAATTGGGCCAGCGCTGCTCACCCAAACCAGCATGAGTTGACCGGTCTCCAGCTAGTAGCATGGCTCGAGACATGCATCTTGGAAGTTGTGGCGCTCCCGCTCTCTGTTGTCGTCGTACAGGTCAAGCAACTGCTTGTTAACGTTAAGGCGTCTGCCTTAGACGAAACTAGAGCGAATCAAGCTGGCGCGTTCTTCGCCGATCTAGATAGAGAGCGCGCGGAGAGCTTGGCGAGTGGATTCTTCGGCATCTACGTCGATCCTGATTCGACAGAACAGACGAGACAGAACGTCCGGTTCCTACTGCCTAGGCTCTGGCCATTGCTGAATGACGACGCAAGGAGACAGCTTGGCGTTCGCTATGCGCAGCACGTAGCCAATGGCGACGAACAGCCAGCTACCCTTGCAAGAGCCTTTCTTGACGTAGTCGACGCGGCAACGTACATCCCCGATCCAATTCGGGCCGCAGAAATCCAAGAGGCGCTTCAGGACCTGCTCCGCGTGCACAGAGCCAACCTCAACAACTTCTACAACGAGCCTGCTTTCGCAAAGAGGCTTAGCGCGGTAGCGGGGGCCACCGGTTCTATCCCTGATGCCGTTGAGCCGGAGTACGTTCGCGCCCTTGTGGAGGTGTTTCTTACAAACGGCCACGGAATCGCTTGGAATGCTGAACCAATCTACAAGGCACTGATTGAGCAGCTCACTCCACAGCAAGCAGCACGAGCTCTCATCTCCTTCACGGATCAAACGATAGCTACGAAACTCCAGCGCCAACTCAGCCGGACCAAGTTTGCAGAGTTGCTTACCCTCATTGAGAACAAGCTTGCGTCTCCCATAGCGCGAGAACTGCTCGCCGCTGTACGGGCTTTCACGGGCCCATTTGAGAAAATGGGCAACGATTCAACTGTTCAGCGCCGTGTCGCCGTGCTTAGGGAAGTATTGGGGTTATGACGCCCAACGCCCCTGCCGCTTCACGCCTGTAGCATGCTGAGGCGTCCTTGCTTCGTCCGAGCGTCGGCGTCTACTTTGCATGCTCTACCGACTGTGCGCATGGGGCGGCTGAACATCGATCCGTACGGCCCCCGCATCTCGCTCTGTTGAAGCAGGCCATGATTCGATAAGGTGGCTCCTTGTAGTCTAGCTTTTCGCATCGCCAATCTCAGACAGCATGGATGTTGCTTCTTTTTTGAGGACGTTCTCCGTTCGGTCGGAACGGATCATGTGGTTTCTCGGAGCGGGCGCTTCCCTCTCGGCAGGAATACCGACTGCGTGGAACATGATATGGGAGTTCAAGCGGGCGCTCTTCTGCTCGGAGCAGCGCGTTCCGATCTCTCACGTCGAGAATCTTAACGACGAGCGGGTCAGGCTCCGTATCCAATCGTACCTCGATGATCGAGGGGACTGTCCCACCCAAAATGCCCCCGATGAGTACTCCTTCTACTTCGAGCGGGTGTATCCAAGCGCAGGGGACCGTCAGCATTACATCGACCAGTTGGTCAGGAAAGGGTCGCCTTCATACGGACACATTGTTCTCGCTTCTCTCCTCCGTACTGGCCGGTCTAACGTGGTCTGGACTACCAATTTTGACCGGGTACTTGAGGACGCTATCCTTCCCTTACTCGAAAGCAGCGGCGATCTCGTCGTTGCGGATCTCGCTCATACAGCACTCGGAACGGAGGCTCTTAGGAAGCACAACTATCCTCTGTACGTCAAGCTCCACGGGGACTTCCAGTCGAAGGAGCTAAAGAATATTGCAGACGAGTTGCAGAGTCAGGACGCGACCCACCGCAGGAACCTGATTCAGGCGTGCGGCGGACGGGGGCTTGCCGTTGTCGGTTTCAGCGGCCGGGACAACTCCATCATGGACACCCTTGAGGAAGCAATTGACGATGGTCACGGCTACCCTGACGGGCTTTTCTGGTTCTCGAAAACAGGGGCACCGGTCTTCAGTCGAGTGACACAATTAATTGAGAAGGCGCGTTCTGCGGGGATCGAGGCCTACCTCATTGAGTCGGAAACGTTCGATGAATTGATGGGCGACCTGTTAGTCTTAGAAGACAAGAAGGATTGGTCGGAGAAGGTGTTGAAGCGGCTCGACAGCCAACGCCCCCGGTTGTCAAATGCTCTGGTTCCTTCATGGGAGGGGACGTGGCCTGTCCTTCGCTTCAACGCTCTCCGCGTGGAGGCTTGGCCCGCGACCTGTCGCTTGATCAAGTGCGGAGTTGGCGGTCAGAAGGAGGTTTACGAGGCCATCGAGGCGACAGGAGCTGAAGTCGTTGCTGTTCGACGGCGGGTCGGAGTGCTCGTCTTCGGGAGCGACTCCGAGGTTGACAAAGCATTCGGGAGCTACAAAATCGACCACCGCGACCTCTATACAATCCAAGACCACCACCTCAAAGACTCGTACCAAGAGCATGACCTTCTTTACCAAGCCTTAGCCCAAGCCATTGGACGAGAACTGCCAGTGTACGTGCGTCGGAAGGGGCGGAGAAGATTTATTGTCGCTGACCCTGCGGCTCAGAATGAACCGTCGTACCGGCCCCTCAAAAAGACTGCACGCTCACTTGGGGGGCAGGTGCCAGGTACTAAGGTGAGGTGGGCGCACGCTGTCCGAATCCGTCTCGACTACAAGAGTGACAGGTTGTGGCTCCTTCTAGAACCAACGCTCTGGTTCGAATCCCCCGGTGACGCTGCACTGGCAGACAGAGCCAAGGAGTTTAGGCGTGATAAGCTCGCAAAGCTCTACAACAGCCAATTCAACGACCTAATCGTCGGCTGGGCCTTCCTGCTCTGCGGGGGGAGAGGCACATCCAAGATCCAGGCATTCGGCATCGCTGATGGGGTAGATGCCTCGTTCTTAATCACTTCCATCACTGCATTTAGCCACCGCACGGCATGAGCGAGACAACTGCATCTTCTTTTGCCTTACCCGCCCACGGACTGCTTGGGGAGCCCGAATTGCTGTTTCACCCCGACCGGGGCAACGATACCGATATCCACCCTCTCAACGGCCTGCTCCGGTACGGCCCTTACAGCCGCTCCCTGATCAATGGCGTCTTGGACCCCATCCGGGTCGGTCTAGTCGTGCCTCCCCATACGCGTGGGGTTATTAAGCACCTGCTGGAGGAGTTGGAATCACCGCAGAGACCACAGGAGAGACAGAAATACCTGCCTCCCTACCCCGGCTTTGCCAAAATCTTCGGGCTCCGAATTGTGCCTGCTTCATCTTCCACATGGATACAGCTCCCCGACGACATCGATAGTAGGATCATCGATGCTGAGAAACCGCACCTCGTGCTGGCTGAGGAATTGACGAAGTCGATTAAGGCCATATGGAACAATGGTAGACAGGAGTGCGACGTTCTCCTGATCTACCTCCCCGACCGGTGGCATACCGCGTTCTATGGACCAGAGGGCGATGACTTTGACCTCCACGACCATGTGAAGGCAGTGGCGGCGCAACTCAAGGTGCCGACGCAAATCATCCAAGAAGAGAGCGCGCTGACTTACAGGTGCCGCGCAAGCGTTATGTGGAGGCTGGGGCTTGCCCTGTACTGCAAAGCCGGCGGTGTGCCGTGGAAGCTAGCAGGGTCGGCACCCGAGGCCGCATATATCGGCCTTAGCTACGCCGTAAGGCCAAAGAAGTCCAAGGGGGCGCGGTTCGTCACATGTTGCAGTCAAGTTTTCGACTCCGACGGAGCAGGGTTAGAGTTCCTGACTTACGACACTGACGAGGCCTATGTCGAACGACGGAACCCGTACTTGACTAGGAACGAGATGATGAGAGTGATGGCAAGGAGCCTCAGCCTCTATCAACACCGCCACGGTGGAAGAAGTCCTAAAAGGATCGTCGTACACAAAACGACCGAATTCAAGGATGACGAGGTTGAAGGGTGTTTTGACGCCTTCAGGGCAACCGGCGAGGTTGACCTCGTCCAAGTGATAAAGAGCGCTGCATGGAAGGGCGTGCTCATTGATGAACCGACGAGCGGCCGCAGGGGGCAGCCCGCTCGGTTCCCGTGCCGAAGGGGATCGTTTTTGCCTCTGACGGGGCGTGATGCGCTGTTGTGGACCCAAGGGAACGTCCCCGAGGCTGCAAGAGGAAGGGACTACTACAAAGAGGGCAAGGGAATCCCTACACCACTGCTACTACGGCGATTCGCGGGTCATGGAGCATGGGATGAGACCTGTAGGGCCACACTTGGTTTAACGAAGATGAACTGGAACAACGACAGTCTGTACGACCGGCTCCCCGTGACGCTGGAGTATTCCGATGCTCTTGCTAGCGTGATCAAGCGTTTCCCTGCTGCGTCAAATGGACTGTACCAGTTTCGGTACTTCATGTAGTATGTACTTCATGTAGTATTTGGCACTACTTATCAAACCCACCACCGTTCTTGGCAGTCTTACTCACACTTCAAGCTCAAGGGTGCGCTCCCGCTCCAATTCGACGAAGTGACGACGCGAACAATCGAGTACATCGACGTGCTCTGGCTGCAGAAGAACGCCATCGTAGCTGCCTTCGAGGTGGAGAGCACGACGTCCATCTACTCCGGCCTTCTCAGGATGTCGGACCTCATCTCGATGCAGCCGAACCTCAGCATTCCCTTGTACCTCGTCGCGTCGGATGACCGGCGAAACAAGGTGTTCGAGGAGGTCAACCACCCGACCTTCTCCCGCCTCGCTCCCCCTTTGGTCGATGTCTGTCGCTACATCGCGTTCGAGACGCTGAAGGACCGGTTAGCGGCCGCTGGCGACTTCATCAAGTACCTGAAGCCGGAGTTCCTACAAGAGCTGTCCGAAGAGTGCGCACTTGAGGAATGACGGTTGTTCATGTGCTGCGACCGCCCGGGTCACCGCGACACGCGCGTGCTGGCAAATCGGTCATGACACCTCCAACCGCGTCGGAATCCCCCGCTTCCCGGCCTCTTCCGCCACTAGTTGCTGCAGGTTGGCCACCACCGTCTTCCGGTGCCTTTCTTCTTTGAACCACAAGGAAAAGCCGTCGTGCTGCCACAACACGATCCGCCACAACGGCCGGGCCTTCTTCGCCTCGTCGATAGCGGCGTAGATGACCGGCGCGAGGATGGCCATTTCTTCCGCTTGCGCAGCTTGTGCCAAGGCGCTACGAGCCGCTGCCTTACGCTGATCTATGGTACGGCCCTCCACCTTGATCCAACGACCGAAGCAGTCCGTGAGCCCGCCGTCGGAAAGCACGCGCTCGAACACCCCCTTCCGAGCTTCTAGTAGCGCGGCGATCAAGGGGTGTTGCAATAACAGCCGCCCGGCCTCCTTCGGCTTCATCCCGAACACCTCCTCGATGACGCGACGGTGTTTGTCGGCGTCGGCGTCGAACTCCTTCCCGAAACGGCCAAGATTCCGCTTCCCCATCCCGTAGCTCAACCCATAGACGACGGCCTTGAGCGCGTCCTTCACTCGCTCGTACAACCCCCTCGCCTTGATATCCGCCACGTCGCCGCCGAGATGCTGGATGAGGTCGGGCCAAACAGAATAGTTCGGATCTCGCAGCGTCTCGATCACGCTTTGCACGTTCCAGCGCACGGCGTTGATAGCAAGTTGGGCGTTCGAGAGATCTAGCTCGATCCACCCGGCCAGCGAAGCCCAATACTTTCGGACCTCCGACTGCAGCATGGCGATGTTCAGTCCATACGGAGACAGCCGGACCGTTTTGGGCGACGTGTGGTAGAGCGGCTTGGGGTCGAGCAACATCGCTTGGCACACGCCGATGGCGTACCTGCGGGATGCCGGTTCGCCCGCGAACGTCGCTTTGATGAACGCCTCCACCTTCTTGATGAAGTCGGGCTTTAGGAGCGCCGCAAACGGCCGCAGCGGCAGCGTAAGAACTAGGTAGTACAACAGGCGGCGAGCGATTTCGGGCACGTCAGAACGGGCCTCAGCCTCCTCTACGAACGCCTTCGCTTCCTTTGCGGACTTCGCTCGGGTGGCTTTTCGCGTAGCGGGTTCGCCGGTGCGTAATTCGACGAGCGGCTCCATGATCCCGACGTCCCGTTCACGTCGCAGCGCCGCCTTAATGGATTTCGGCACCTTCAGATAGAGGCAGTACGTGCAGTGCGATCCCGCCCGGTAGTCGCTGAACTTCACGGTGATGGCGCCGCCCGACCCCTCCTTCACAATGTCGGCGAACTCTTCGAGGTAGCGTATGTGGGGGAAGTTTCCGTTTTTAGCCCGCTCCCGCTCCTCCTCCCCCGCCATGTCGGCACTGAGGTAAGACGGTGTAGGCACGGGATGTTTGAGCACGCCGAGCACGCCGTCGTTCCTTCGATTCCCGGAATCGAGCAGGTAGGTCAGCTTGAGGGCGAAGTCCCCATGTTCGCGTAGCTGAGGACACACCTCGCACAACGTTTCGTAGTAATTCGCTGTTGCCGTCTTCCTGTATCGGACGTACCCCCGCTTACCCTTGGCGTGGGGCGGCAGCGCAAGGCTCGCGAGACGGCGATCCTCGAACTCGCGCAGCCACGCCACCCGACGAGCCATTGCCCGACGCCTGTTGTGAGGAGAAGCAAGAGCCGCCAAACTCGCTGATGGCCCCGCACTCTTACCCTGAACGGCCCGCCCCTTCTTTAGTCGCACATGACGACGTTTTTTGTAGCACAATTGCGTGACACTCTCGTTATCCATGACGGTGATCTTGAACGTGGTAACGGGATGTCGGTGACGGCCTTGACTTCCGTTCGACGTTGACCGTGCGTCGGCGCTGGTCTTCGCTACCACATTGGTTCCGTGCGCGGCTGGCGCTATCTCGCGGCGTGGTGTTCTCTTACTGGCTGTAGATCGTGGTAGAGGATTGGCGTTGGCACGCTGGAAGCTGAAGTGTGTGCTTGGCGGGGAAGCGAGCACATAGGGCAGCGTGCTCCGAGAAACGGCTTAGGCGACCGGCCTCACGCAAGCGTCCTCGTTCGCTCACCAGAGGCCGGGGGAGCCCGCGCGGTTCCGGATTCGAAACCACGCGTGACTCCCCCGTCCAATCCGCAAGCGCTCGTTTAATTCGGCGGGAACCCGTCGATGAGGTTTTGGATGAGCCGCCCGAGCCGCCGGTACTTACGGATAAGGAAGGCGAGATATAGGCCCGCCGGCTCCTCGTCGCCGTCGGTGATCCGGCGTGCCCATCCGGCGAGACCACCGTCAAAGGCGTCGAAATACATCTCGCGGAAGTCCGCGCAGTCCAGCTCAAGCTTCAGAACGCGGGCTGGTGCCGTACCGTCGAGACCCGCCCACCGCAGCATCTTCGCGGCGGCGTAGTGGGCCCACCTGTCGCGCGAAGAAAGCGGGTGGTGATTGTCGAAGTTCTCGCCGTCGTCGGTCGAAGGTGCGTTTGCCAGAACGACGGCCCTGCGATCCAACACTTTCGCGTAGGTCTCAACGTAGACCCCAGCGTTGTCTGCGTCGAAGCCGTCGGCGTCTACGATCCGCTTGAGAAGGGCATCCCGCTCGATGGCGCGACGTCGATCAAGCTCGTCCATCTTTTCGAGCTCCCACAAAAGCCCGGCCGGTTCGGCATTGAACGCCGCCCGGGCGCCTGCCTCGTCGAACTCGACCGAACGTGGCCGTGACTGCTCGCGGATGGCCCGAAGAAGCGCGGTCGCGAGGTCGCGATCGTTGCCGTCCGGTAGTGCTTGTAAATCGTGCATGGTGATAGAAGGATTGGAGAGCAGCGCGGGCTGCGGGGGCAGTGCGGTGGTGGCCGCATCACACTCAGTGCGCAGGCTGCTCAGGGTAAGGGAAAGGTGCGGAGTCCACTTTGGCTCGCGCACGTGCTTGGTAGCGCCCTTCCCAACCGTTTACAGAAGTCGCCATATAGGTGCGTATTATGTCTTCCGATTTATAGGTGCCATTTTGAGCCAAAAACCGCACTTTTGAAGGCACGACGGGGAGCGCTACGAGGTTGTCACCGGCCAGCAACTGGACGCCGAGCGCCCGAATGGGCTGGGAGGTAGATGAGCGTGGCCGACTGGTTCACCTACGGAGACGCAGGTTGGCCCACGATTACGATCAAGGTTCGCCGCCAAAACGAGCGCCGCCATCCAGCGGGAACCGGACGGCGGCGTAGCCTGCGAGATCGGATTGCTTAAGTGAATTCGCCGTTTTTAGCTCGACGGCGAGGCTTTATGCTATAGAGTTGATTGCGAGAACTCTGGGACGATCACGGCGCCCTCGACGGGTAGGGTTGCCGGGGGGGTGGACTGGGCCGTGACCCTGTTAATCTCGACCGATGTCGGCAGCATCTCTGATGAGCGTTCGAGCATCGCTGATGGTGGCGAAGCCCTCAGGATGCAATTCCGTTCATGCGAACACGTCATCAAGCTCGCTCTTAAGGTGCTCGTTGGCCATGTGCACATAGAGCATGCTCGTGCTCACGTCAGCGTGCCGCGCCGCTTCCTTTATCACGTACAGCGGCTTACCGGCTTCGGCGAGCTTGGTGCAGAAGCCGTGACGCAACCCGTGGAACGTGATCCTCCGATTGATCCCGGCGAGCTTCCTCGCCGCCGTAAACGCCTTCGACGCACGCTCCACGAAAGGGCGCACCGTTCGATTGCGGCTCCCGTTGCCGGGGGGTGTGAACACGTAATCCTCCGTCCCGCCCCTCTTAACCATGTCGAGCACGGCGACGGCGCGGGCGTTGAGCGGGATCGTCTGCTCCTTGCCGTTCTTCTGGACGTGGATCGTGATGAGCCGCTTGTCGAAGTCGAGGTGGCCCCAACGTAGCCGCGCCAGTTCGCTCGCCCGCATGCCGGTGCAGAACGCGAACAGCATGAGCGGTATCCGCCAAACGAGATCCCCTTCTTGGATGTACCCCTTTTCGTGCTTCTCCTGATAATCCATGATGACCGCGATGCAGACGGCCTGCAGTTCGTCCTCCGTTACCGATTTGGGGAGCTTGTGGGGCTTACGAGGGGGCTCCACGCCTTCGAGAGGGTTCGCCTCTATCATCTTCTCCTTGTGCATCCACCGAACGAACACCCGAAGGTGACGGAGATATGTGATCTTGCTCGTCGCGTTTAGATTTCTAGATGCGAGGAAGGTCTGGACGTGAGAAGGGCGCAGCGCTTCGGGGTTCGCGACACTGTCCACGCTTTCGACGAAGCTGCTCACAACGAAACGATACATCTGTTGTGTGCTGCCGCTCAGGTTGCTTTTCGCATCGAAGAACGCGTCAGCGGCTTCGGCTAGATTCGTTCTCTCCGGCCGCTGCGGTCGTTGATCCCAAGGGTCATACCGCCCTCTGGCATGATCTACTTCGAGCGCTGCTAGAGCCGCCGTTGCCGCGCGTTTATTCCCCGTACGCAGGGGGACGTACTTCCTTTTCGGTTGCCGCGTGGGGTCGTAGAACACGGCGTAGTACAGCTGCCCCTTCTTTTGTAGCGTTGCCATCGCGCTTCCCTCTCGATCTGAGGTCACGCGGAGATGCGCATGCTATCTACCACCCCAAGACTTCCGCATATCTTCCGCAAGAAGCGGAGCGGCATGGCCCGTAGCTCAGCTGGATAGAGCGGATGACCGTTGCTCGGCACAACGAAAAAGGCCCCAGAGGTAGCTCAGTGAGCCGTTCTGGGGCCTTAGTATCTGCGTGCCCGGGAGGATTCGAACCCCCGGCCTTCTGATCCGTAGTCAGACGCTCTATCCAGCTGAGCTACGGGCACGGGTCCTGCAGGGCTGCCAAGATACGGACGTCACGCCCCTCGCCAAATGAAGAAAGCGTAGGGCCGGCGGAGTCTTAGGGTCCCGTGCACGTCCCGCGCGCCCGGAAGCCCGCCTGCCGCACGACGTCGAACGCCGGCGTCACCGACACGTCCACGACGTAGCCCGCCCCGACGAACCCGAACCCGTCCTCCACGTTCGTCAGCGCGTTGGGGTCGACGAGCACCTCGGGGTCGTAGGTCCCCCCCCGCGGCACCCAGTCCTCGCTGGAGACAACGGCGCGGAGGCGGAAGTCGAGGAGCGCCACGTTGTTGCTCGGCGCGAGTTCGTCGAGCACCCGCCGCGCGTCGGCGAGGAAGTCCGTCGGCACCTTCCAGCCGAACTCGAACGGCTCCGCCGGTCGGCTCACCGGAACCACCTGCGTCAGCACGTTGCAGTCGGGATCGGCGAGGATGAAGACGGCCTCGGCCTGGTTGAGACGCGGCGCGGCGGGCCACAGCGCAGAGACGACGAAGGCTCCGATCGGCCGCTCGGACGGCTGCGCCAGCGCCTCCACGAACGGCGGCACCGTCACCTCCGCGCGCGAGACGGCCCCGTCGGCGCGGCGGGCTTCGATGCGGTACCGGTCCCGGTAGGCCGGGCTGAAGTCCGCGTGGTAGATCGTGCCGAAGCGGCCGTCGCCGAACAGCACGAGCGAGTCGGTCCACACGACCTGCTCGCCCGTCATGAGGTTCGTCGACACCACCTCGGCGCCGACGAGGGCGGGCTCGCGCGGGTTGATGTCGGGCTCGAACGGGACCACGCGGAGCGTCTGCCGCTCCACGGTCGGGTCGAGCACGCCGTAGAGCGTGTAGGGCTTGTCGGCGTCGAACGTGGGCTCGACGGAATCGGCGCAGCCCACAGCGACGAGGGCGAAGAAGAGGGCGAGAAACGAGGGTCGGAACGGAGGCATAGGGAAGCGGCGCCGCGTCAGTTGAAGGCGGCCTTGAGGCCGAACGTGGGCACGACGGGGAGTTGGTCCACGCGCTGGAGCGTGAACACGTCGTAGGCGAACAGATTCCGCCGGTCGTATGCGTTGATGAGCCCGGCCTGCGCCGTGAGGCTCAGCCGGTTCAGCTCGAACGTCCGCTCCACCGACACGTCGAGCCGGTGGTAGGTAGGGAGCTCGGCGTTGAACGGGCGGTCGTAGACCACGCGCGGCGTGCCGTTCTCGGAGTAGGGGTCGAACACGCCGTCCATCAGCACGAACACGTCGAAGCCGAGCGGGCTGCTGAAGGGGAGCCCGCTGCCGAACTGCCACCGCGCCGAGAGGTCGAACCCGGCGACGTCGACGGAGACGAGGGCGTTGACCTGGTGCCGACGGTCGTGCGAGGGCCGGTACTCGATCGTCTCCTCGCCGAACCACGTCTCGTAGCGCTCGCTCGACGCGGCGTAGTTCACCGACGCGAGGCCGTAGTTAGCGAACCCGTAGAACCGCCCGGCGCGGACCTCGACGCGGGCGTCCATCCCCTTCACGTCGCCCTCGGCCGACTGGAGCCGCGTCGTGAGGCGAGGGAACGCCGTGAACTCGCCGACCGAGAGGTTCGCGAGGTCTTTGTAATAGCCCTCGACGGCGACGTCGAGCCACGGCGTCGGGGTGACGCGGTAGCCGGCGATCGCGTGGATGGCCTGCGGCGTCTGCCCCTCGGGCGCGATCGTCCACGCTGTGAAGATGCTCGTCGCATCGCGCCGGTCCGCCACGCCGACGACGGGCTGGTTGTAGAGCCCCGCGGCGCCACTTAGCTGGTGCGGCCCGGCCTGCCACTTCACGCGCCCGCGCGGCTCGAGGAACGTCTGGCCCTGGTTCGGAAGCGTGGTCAGCCGGAGCCCGAACGCCACGTCGAGCCCCCCGCCGATGCGGAACTCAGGCATGAGGTACGCGCCCGCCTCCGTCACGTGGTCGCGCTCCGTCTCCAGGTTCTGGAACGCCCCGCCGAGCGCGCTCTCGACGGTCGTCGTCCGCAGGAAGACGCCGGCTTGGAGGTCGGCCACGCGGAGGTACTGCGTCATGTTGACCTCGGTGCCGAACTGCTCGATGTCGGACATCCGCGGCGGCGGGTCGGTGAACTGCGGGTCGCGCGGGCCGAGCTCGGTCGAGAAGCGCGAGCCGGTGAGGAGGACCTCGGCGAGGATCGGCAGCCGCGTGGGCACGAAGACGTAGCGCCCGCCGAAGGCCGTGTTCTCCCACCGCACCTCGTCGGGCCGCGGCGCGGCGAGGTTGCCGACGACGCCGCGGTCCCACGTGTGGAGCGCGGTGACGGAGAGCTGCCCGCTCTGCGCCACGTCCACGTGGAGCTTCCCGAACACGTCGCCGAAGTCGTAGGGCAACTCTTGGTCGACGAGTTGGGAGGCGCCCTGCTCGATGACCGAGATCCGGCCCGAGCCGAGGAACGAGGCCCGGTCCGGCACGAGCGGCCCCTCGATCGTCACCGCGCTGACGAAGGGCGCGACGGAGGCGGAGGCGTTGAACCGCCGCTTGTTGCCGCTGCGCGTCGCCACGTCGAGCACGGACGAGAGCTGGCCGCCGAAGCGGGCGTCGTAGCCGCCGGCGTAGAGGTCGGCGCGGTTGAGGATGTCGGAGGGGAAGGCGGAGTAGAAGCCGAGGACGTGGAACGGCTGGTAGAGCGTGATCCCGTCGATGAGCACCTGGTTCTGGCTGGGCTCGCCGCCGCGGATGAAGAGCTGGCCGCCGCGGTCGCCCGTGCTCACGATGCCGGGGACGGTCGAGAGGTAGCTCGCGAGGTCGCCCGAGACGTCGGGCGTGGGGACGAGCTCGATGTCCTGCACGCGGATGCTCTGGAGGCCTGCCGTCACGTTCGCCGCGCCCGAGGTCCGCTCGGACTCGACGGTGACGGCGTCGAGCTCGGTCTGCCCCGTCGTCAGCCGGATGTCGAGCTGGAGCACCTCGCCGGGTTCGAGCGCGAGGGAGTCCACGTAGGGGTCGTAGCCGAGGTACGTCGCGCGGAGCACGTGCCGCCCCGGCGGCACGGCCGGGAGGTAGTAGAAGCCGTTGACGTCGGTGGCCGTGCCGCGCAGCTCGCCCGCCGCGTCCTCCACGACGACGTTCACGCCCGGCAGCGCCTGCCCGTCGTCGTCGTCGGTGACGAACCCGCGGAGGGCGGCGGTCTGCGCGAGCGCCGAGGGCGCCGCGACGGCGAGGAGGGCCGCCACGAGCAGGGCGCGGATCGGGTCGAACGGCTGCTTCCGCATCGGGGAGGGGTGGAGCGAGCGAGAGGAAAGGGGGACGCGCGAGCGCGCGGGGCGCGGTCTTTTCGGAGCGCCGGGAAACTACGCCGAGACGGCGAAAAGGTCAGGCCGCGGCTGGTTCAAATATTCCGCCCTTTTTTCGGAGGGCCGCATGGCTTAACCTCCCGGCTGCATTCGCCCGCCCGAACACGCTCCCCCCACCTCCGCTCCCCACCCGATGTCCGGCTCCCCCCTCTCTCGGCGCACGCCCCGCTCCCGGTGGGCGCTCCTCCTCGCGTGCCTCCTCCTCGCGCCGAGCGCCTTCCTCCTCCCCGGCTGCGGCGACGACCCCACCGGACCCGGGCCCGGCGGCGACGACGTCCTCGAGCTCCTCTTCGCCACCGAAGACCTCCAGCTCCTCGGCGGCATCATCGGCGAGCTCGGCCTCGACGTCGTGCTCCGCACCGAGCCCGACCTCACGTTTTTCGCCCCCACCGACGAGGCCCTACTCAGCCTCGGCCCGGAGATGCTCGCCCGCCTCAACAACCCGAGCAACGCCGACGTCCTGCGGAAGCTCGTCCGCCGCCACCTCGTCCGTGGTCGCTTCCGCGCCGCCGACCTCACCGACGGCACCGTCCTGACGCCGCTCGAAGGTCCACCGCTCACCGTTCGCGTCGTGGACGAGGCCATCACCGTCAGCGGGGCGCTCGTGACGGAGACGGACTTCGCCGCCGGCAACGGCGTCGTGCACCAGATCGACGAGGTCGTGCGGGACCACCTCACGATCGCTGAGCGGCTGCGGGTGACGCCGCTGATCACGACGTTCGCGAGCGCCTTAGCGACGGCGGACCTCACGGGGCTCGTGTCGTCGGGCCAGCCGTACACCCTCCTCATCCCCATCAACAGCGGCTTCGCCGACCTCGGTACGGCGGAGCTGCAGTACCTCCTCGCCACGCCCAACCGCGGCGTCCTGCAGAAGGTGCTCCGCCACCACATCCTCCCCGGCCGTGTGCGGGCCGACGCGTTCACCGACGGCGCCACGCTCGCGCCCCTCGGCGGCCTCCCCCTGCAGGTCGAGGTCGACACCGAGGACAACATCGTCTACGTCGGCGGGGCCCGCGTGATCGTGCCGGAGGTGGAGACGGCCGACGGTCTGATCTACCTCCTCGATTCCGTCGTGCTCGGCCACCTCACCCTCGCCGAGCGGATGCAGGTCGCCCCGCGGCTCACCACGTCGTACGCGATCCTCCGCGACGCCGGCCTCCTCTCCCGCCTCAACGGCTCCGACCCCTACAGCCTGTTCTCGGCCACGGACGCCGCCTGGGCCCCGCTCGGCCTCCCGCTCCTCGACGCCCTCCAGGACCGGCCCGACCTCCTGCTCAAAACGGCCCAGCACCAGATCGTGCCCGGCCGCGTCGAGCGCGACGCCCTCTTTCAAGGGGGCACGCTGAAGACGCTCGGCGGCTACGACCTCCCCGTCCGTGTCCGCAGCGAGGTCGGCGGGCCGCAGGTCCTCGTCGGCGACCGCGGCGTCGTCGACTTCCCGCCGCTGGAGGCGACGGGCGGGCTCCTCTACGAGATCGCCCCCTTCAACATCCCGCCTGACGTGGACCTCGAGGAGCGCGCCGTCTTCGCGGGCCTCTACCGGTTCCTCAACCTGATCGTGCGCGGCAACCTCACCTCGACGCTCGAGTCCGAGGGGCCGTTCACCGTCTTCGCCCCCATCGACGAGGTCCTCGCGGCGAACCCGATCCCGAACGGCTCCATCCCGGGCGTCATGCGCTACCATATTGTGCCGGGCACCTACGAGGTGGGCGACCTCCCACCGGTCATCCAAGACTCGCTGTTTTTCCGCCTCCCCACACTGCAGGGATCGGACATCAAAGTCTATCCCACCGACCGGGGCGTCCAGTTGAACTGCACCGAAGAGAACGTCTTCGATCCGGAAACAGGCCAGATGGTGGGGGTCAACCTCGTGGACTGCGCCCCCCTGACCTTCGTCAACCTCCGGGCGCGCAACGGCATCATCCACCTCCTCAACGGCGTGCTCAGGCCGTGAGCGGTGGCCGGTCTGCGAGGAAGTAGAAGTGGTTCGTCGGCCCGTGGCCGCCGCCGATGGCGAGGCCGTGACGGATGGCCTCGGTGACGTACGCTTTCGCCGCGCGGACGGCGTCGGCGAGCGCTTCGCCACGAGCGAGGCGAGCCGCGATCGCGGAGGCATACGTGCATCCCGTCCCGTGCGTGTGCGGCGTGTCGATCCGCTCGGAGCGGAAGGCGTGGACCTCGGCGCCGTCGAATAGGACGTCTACGGCGTCGGCCTCGCCGTCGAGGTGGCCGCCTTTGACGAGGACGGCCTGCGGGCCGAGCGCGTGGATAGCGCGCGCCGCCGCCTCGGCATCCGCCCGCGTGCGGATCTCCCCACCGACGAGCCGCTCGGCCTCGTGCACGTTCGGCGTGACGAGCGCGGCGAGCGGGAACAGGTCGCCCTTCATCGCCTCGACGGCGTCGGGCTGCAAGAGTGCGAACCCGCTCTTCGAGATCATCACGGGGTCGACGACGAGCGGCGCGAAATCGTGCTCCCGCACCTTCCGTGCGACAAGCCCGATGATAGCGGCCGAGGACAGCATTCCGGTCTTGACCGCACCGAACGTGAAGTCGTCCGCGACGGCGTCGAGTTGAGCTTCGATGATGTCGAGCGGGAGGTCGAAGGCAGCGGTGACGGCTCGCGTGTTCTGCGCAGTGACGGCGGTGATGACGCTCGCGGCGAAGACGCCGTTCGCTTCCATCGCTTTGATGTCGGCCTGGATACCGGCGCCGCCGCCGGAGTCGCTGCCGGCGATCGTGAGGGCGAGGGGTTTGGCGTTGGGGGTCGGGACTCGGGGGTCGGGGGTCATGGCTGTAGCTCGGCGAGATAGCGGGCGGTGGCGGCAGCGGGGTCGGGGGCGTGGAGGATGCCGGAGAGGGCGGCGACGCCATACGCCCCGGCGTCGAGGCAGTCCGCGACACGGTCCGGCGTGATGCCACCGAGGGCGTAGACCGGCGTATTGGGCACGGCACGGCAGCAGGCCGCGAGCGCGTCGAGCCCCACGCCGACGTGGTTGGGCTTGCTCGTCGTCGGAAAGATCGGGCTGAACAGCACGGCACAGGCACCCTGCTGGGCGGCGGCGCGAGCCTCGTCCACCGTGTGCGCGGAATAACTCAGCAGGGCCTCGGGCTGCCCTCGCCTCGCTTCAGCCACGGACGGCCCCCGTGCGCCGACGTGCAGCCCGAGACCGAGCGCCCCAGCGACCCCGATGTGGGTGTTGACAGAGACCGCCGTCTTCGGCCGCACCGCCCGTACCTCCTCCATGAGCGCCCGGGCTGACCAGGCGAAGGCCTCATCGGAGGCTTCGTGATCGCGGAGGTGCAGCCAGAGCCGACCGACCCGAACCGCTTCGATCACGCACCGCTGCACCGCCTCGTCAGTAAACCCGTCGGCGATGAGCATGAGGCGCGGCAATACGGCTCCTGTAACGTCTACCGTCCACCGTCCACCCTCAACTGACATCGATCCGCCCGTCCATCGGCGACGAGGCATTCGCGTAGAGGCGGCGCGGGATGCGCCCGGCGCGATACGCGAGCCGCCCGGCCTCGACGGCGTGGCGGACGGCGGCGGCCATTAGCACGGGGTGCTCGGCCCCGGAGATCGCCGTGTTGAGGAGCACGCCGTCGTAGCCGAGTTCGAGCGCCCGCGCCGCGTCGCTCGCCGTGCCAAGTCCGGCGTCGACGATGAGCGGCGTGTCGGGCAGCGTCTCGCGGATGATCCGCAGCGTGTACGGATTGACGAGCCCCATCCCGCTGCCGATCGGCGCGGCGAGCGGCATCACGGCAGCGCAGCCGAGGTCGGCGAGCTTGCGGCAGGTGATGGGGTCGTCGTTGCAGTAGGCGAGGACGTGGAAGCCGTCATCGACGAGGGTCTTCGCCGCCTTCAGCAGTTGTTCGACGTCGGGGTAAAGCGTCTCGTCGTCGCCGATAACTTCGAGCTTGACGAGGTCGGTGCCGAGGGCCTCGCGGGCAAGCCCGGCGGTGAGCACGGCTTCGCGGGCGGTGTAGCACCCGGCCGTGTTCGGGAGGATCTCGTAGCCGCGCGCCCGGAGTAGGCCGAGCACGCTCTCCCCTTCCGTCTCGCGCAGGTTCACGCGGCGGATCGAGACGGTGACGAGTTCGGCCCCGGACGCCTCGACGGCGTCGAGCATGACCTGCGGGCTCGGGTAGCGGCTCGTCCCGATGAGCACGCGCGAGCGGAGTTCGAGCGGGCCGATCCGCAGGAGGTCGTCCGTGGTCTGGGCACCGGGCTCCGTAGTCGTTATCTCAGCCATGCCTCATCCGCCCTGTGTCGCAGTGATGATCTCGATTTCATCGCCCGTTTCCACCGGCGTCGCGGGCCACTCAGCGCGGCGGACGACGGCGCCATTCCGCGCGACGGCGATGCCGGGCTGCTCCGGGTCGAGGTCGAGGCGATGCAGCAGGGCGGGCAGGGTGAGGCCGGTCGGGACCTCGCGGGCGTCGCCGTTGACGGTGATCGGGACGAGGGTGGCGGTGGACATCGGGGGGAGGGTCAGCGGAGGGAGACGCGGCGGATCGCGGCGCGCCGAGACGCTACACGTTGTGCCGTTGCGGGGAGAACGGGGCCAGCCAATCGGAGGTTTCGAACGCCGAAGCGCTGGGCCGGTCGAGCGACGCATCGAGTGAGGCCGCGAGTTCGTCGGCGGTGACGGGGGCGAGGAGGATGCCGTGGCGGTAGTGGCCCGTCGCGAGCACGACGCCGGGCGCCCCGCTCGGTCCGAGGAGCGGCGCGTGATCCCGGCTCGCCGGCCGCACGCCCGCCCACGTCTCGATCACTTCGAGCTCTTCGACACCCGGCACGACCTCGACCGCGCCTTCGAGCAGCCGGTAGAGCCCGCCCGCCGTGACGCGTAGGTCGAACCCCATCTCCTCACTCGTCGCCCCGATCACGAGCCGGCCGTCGGACTTCGGCGCGAGGTAGGCGTCGGGGCCGCGCACGACGTGGCGCAGCTCGAACGGCCGATCCATCCGCAGCGACAGCATTTGCCCTTTCACCGGGCGGACCGGCGGCGCCGGCTCCAACCCGTCGATCTCCCGCAACCACGCTCCCGCCGCGAGCACGACGACGGCCGCCTCGATCCGCTCGCCCGCGTCGGTAACGACGGCGGGCCGCTCGCCCGGCTCGACGGCCCGCACCGTCACGCCCTCGCGCAGCGTCGCACTCGGCGCGCGCTCGACGGCTAGGCGCAGCGCCTCGACGACGCGGCGGTTGTCGACCTGATGGTCCTCCGGCGAGTGAATCGCGGCGGCGAGCTTCGGAGAGAGGAACGGCTCGATTTCGAGGGCTTCGCTCCCCGTCAGCCATTCGACGGGCACGTCGTGGGACTGCTGAAAGCGGTAGAGTCGGCGGAGCGCCTCGGCTGCGTCCCGGTCGTCGGCGACGACGAGCGTGCCGTCGTCGCGGTAGCCGACGTCGTGGCCGCTCGCCGCTTCGAGCGCGCGGGCGAAGGCGGGCCACCGGCGCAGGCTCTCACGCCCGAGGCGGTATAATGCCACCTCCTCGAACCGGATCTCGACGGCGGGCGCGAGCATCCCGGCGGCGGCGTACGACGTGCCGCGTCCGGCCCGCCCGCGCTCGACGATCGTCACGGTCCGGCCGCGCTGCGCCAGTCGCCACCCGAGCGCGAGCCCGATGATGCCGCCGCCGACGATGACGACGTCGGTTGAGGGTTGAGGGGTGGAGGTCATGGGGCTCATTGTACCCACGGCCGCCGTTTCCATCCGCGAACAACTGACAAAGGACTACGGACTCGTGACAGAACACCTCATCGTCGGCGGCGGGCTAGCCGGGGCGTGCGCCGCGCTCTGGCTGAGCGAGCACGGCTCGGTCACAGTGCTCGAAGCCGAGCGTCCGGCGGCGGGCGCGTCCGGCGCGGCGGCGGGCCTCGTCAACCCCTTCATGGCGCACCGGGCGAATCCGGCGTGGCGCTTCGAGGACGCGCTCGCCGCACTCCACGCGACGCTCGACCGCGCCGGGGCCGCCGACCTCTTCCGCGCCACCGGCCTCCTCCGCCCCGCCCGCGACGCGAAACAGGCGCGCACCTTTCGCGACCGTGCCGACGCCCTCCCGGACTACGCCGCGTGGCAGTCGGCCGACGCGCTCGCGGCGCAGTATCCCGACGTCGCGGCGCAGCACGGCGGGCTGTGGATCCCGGCCGGTGGCGCCGTCGATCTCGGCGCGCTCGTCGAAACGCTGCTGCACGCGGCGACGGCGCGGGGCGCGACGGTCCGCTCCGGCGTGCGCGTCGTGGCGTGGGGCGAAGAGGAAACGCAGGCGTGGGTCGAGACGGCGGAGGGCGAGCGGATCACGGCGCGGCACGTCGTGCTCGCTCTCGGCGACGGCTTCCGCCACGTGCCCGAACTGGCCGCGCTGCCCCTCCACCGGATCAAAGGGCAGACGATCCGCATCGCCCGACCCGACGGCCTCGGCCCGCTGCCGTCGCTCTCCGGCTTCGGCTACGTCGCGCCGGACGGGGACACGCTCGTCGTCGGCAGTTCGTACGAGCACGACTTCGACGACCTCGAGCCCAGCGCGGCCGAGTCGGAGCGGCTCGTGGCCCAGTCGGCGCGGATGGTGCCCGCCCTCGCCGGGGCGCGCGTGCTGGAGGCGCGGGCGGGCGTCCGCGTGACGGTGCCGCGCACGCACTCGCCGCAGCGGCTCCCGCTCCTCGGCCCGCTCCCCGGACGGCGGCGCGTGTGGGTCTTCACCGGGCTCGGCTCGAAGGGGCTCCTCACCGCCCCGCTCCTCGCCCGGGATCTCCCCGCGTGGCTCGACGCCCCCGCACAGATCCCGGCCGAGGTACGTGCGCCGCGCTGAACGCCGCCCTCCGTATATTCCACAGGCCCCGCCTCTACCGCCCCTCCGACCTTTCTGCACTGCCATGGCTGAAGTGACTACCTCGCGCCTCGAAGAACTCCTTGGCGCGGAGGCCGACGACCTCCTCGGCTTCTCGAACCCGAAGATCTCCAAAGACCACCTCCACCTCCCCGGCCCCGACTTCGTGGATCGCGTGTGGTCGGCCTCCGACCGCAGCCCGCGCGTGCTCCGCTCGATCCAGAGCATGTACGACCACGGCCGGCTCGGCGGGACGGGCTACCTCTCGATCCTCCCCGTGGACCAGGGCATCGAGCACTCCGCCGGCGCTTCCTTCGCCAAGAACCCCGCGTACTTCGATCCGGCGAACATCGTCGAGCTCGCGATCGAGGGCGGCTGCAACGCTGTCGCGTCGACCTACGGCGTGCTCGGCGTCGTCGCGCGGAAGTACGCGCACAAGATCCCGTTCATCCTCAAGGTCAACCACAACGAGCTGCTGACGTACCCGAATACGTACGACCAGATCATGTTCTCCCAGGTCGAGGAGGCCTACAACATGGGCTGCGTCGCGATCGGCGCGACGATCTACTTCGGCAGCGAGGAGTCCGGCCGGCAGATCGTCGAGGTGTCCGAGGCGTTCGCCCGCGCGCACGAACTCGGCATGGCGACGATCCTGTGGTGCTACCTCCGCAACGGCGGCTTCACCGTCGACGGCACGAACTACGAGACCTCGGCCGACCTCACCGGCCAGGCCAACCACATCGGCGCCACGATCGAGGCCGACATCCTCAAGCAGAAGCAGCCGACGAACAACGGCGGCTACAAAGCGCTCAACTCCGGCGACAGCTCCTACGGCAAGCTCGACGAGCGGATCTACTCCGAGCTCGCGAGCGACCACCTCATCGACCTCACCCGCTACCAGGTGGCGAACGGGTTCATGGGCCGCGCCGGCCTCATCAACTCCGGCGGCGGCTCGGGCAAGGACGACTTCGGGCAGGCCGCTCGCACCGCCGTCATCAACAAGCGCGCGGGCGGGATGGGCCTCATCTCCGGCCGTAAGGCGTTCCAGCGCCCGATGAAGGAAGGCGTCGAACTCCTCCACACCATCCAGGACATCTACCTCAACGACGAGGTGACGGTGGCCTGACCGGGTCGTGACTTTTCGCCCGAGGGCGGCTTCCTTTCGGGGAGGCCGCCCTTTCCGTTTCGGCGCACCCGCGTCACCCCTCCGGCTTTACGAATACCAAAAAATGTTGCCGGGGCAGGAAGTCTTTCGTCTCGACGTGTCGCAGCCCGACGGCCTCTAGTTCGAGCCGGACCTGCGCCTCGGTCATCTTGTGCAGCTCTTTGATCGGGATCGACGGGTCTTCGCCTCGGTACTCGACGAGGACGACGCGCCCGCCGGGGCGGAGCGACCGGACGATCCCCTCCATCATCTCGCGCGGGTGCGAGAACTCGTGGTAGGCGTCCACGATGAGCGTGAGGTCTACGGACGCCTCGGGCAGGTTCGGGTCGCTGATCGTGCCCTGCACGGCCTCGACGTTGTCGGCCCCCTCGCGTGCGGCCCGCTCGTCGATGATGGCCAGCATCTCGGGCTGGATGTCGACGGCGTAGACCCCGCCCTCGGGCACGCGGCCGGCGATGCGGAAAGTGAAGTAGCCCGTGCCCGCGCCGATGTCCGCGACCACGTCGTCGGGCGCGAGGTCGAGCGAGTCCACGACGGCGCCGGGGCGTTCGAGTTCTGCGCGCTCGGCGCGCTCGAGCCAGGCGGCGCCTCGGTGGCCCATCACGTGGGATATCTCGCGGCCGAGGTAAAGCTTGCCCGTGCCGTCGCGGCTCGGCGTCTGATAGGTGTAGACGCTCGTGTCCGCCGCCGCGCCGCCTGCCGCCCGCACCGACGCCGCGGCCGAGTCGGAGATCGGCGGGCGGGCCGCCTCGCCCGTCGAGGGTCCGCCGCAGCCCACGGCAAAAGGCAAGACAATGAGGAGGGCGAGGGGAACGAATCGGTTCATCGGGGTCCCGTAGGGGCGCAGCGCTGCTGCGACCGCGTTCGTGTCAAAGCAGCGGTTTCTAGATCATACGCCGCCGGCCGCGCCCGGATCGCCACGGGTGGTTCGGCGTGCCCTCACGCTAGCCACGTCACGCGCCGGGCCGGGTGAGCGGGATCGACGTCGCGCCGGGCCGGCGGATCTCGTCGGGCAGCGGCATCCCGGTCAGCGTGCCCTCCGCCGCGTAGGGTGAGCGGAGTTCGACGGGCGCCCGCTCCCCGCTCGCCTTCCGCGAGCGGATGTTGAGGAACTCGACGAGGAGCGAGAACGCCATCGCCGTGTAGATGTAGCCCTTCGGGATGTGCTGCCCGAGGCCCTCGGCCACGAGGTTCACGCCGATCAGGATGAGGA
Source organism: Rhodothermales bacterium (assembly GCA_039944855.1). Taxonomy (NCBI): domain Bacteria; kingdom Pseudomonadati; phylum Rhodothermota; class Rhodothermia; order Rhodothermales; species Rhodothermales bacterium. The sequence continues at coordinate 148,912 of JBDUXZ010000037.1, forward strand.
ACGCGAGCGCCAGCATCTTCACCGTCGGGTGGTGGTGGACGAAGTCCGAGATCGGCGTGGCGAAGGCCATCATCACGCCGACGGCGATCACGACGGCGATGATCATCACCATGATCTCATCGGCCATCCCGACGGCCGTGATGACGGAGTCGAGCGAGAACACGATGTCGAGGATGGCGATCTGGATGAGGACGCCGGTGAACGAGACGCCCTTCCCCTTCTCCGTCGCGTGGTGGGCGTCGCCTTCGAGCTTGCCGTGGATCTCGTGCGTGCTCTTCGCCACGAGGAACGCCCCGCCGATCAGCAAGATTAGGTCGCGGCCTGAGATCACCCATGGGAGGTCACCCCGCTCGCCGCCGTGCACCTCGCCGCCCATGATCCCTTCGAGGAAGCCGAGTTCGAAGAGCGGCGCCGTCAGCCCCATCACCCACGAGATCGAGAGGAGGAGGAGGATCCGCATCCCCATCGCAATCCCGAGGCCGATCGTGCGGGCGCGCGGCTGCTGGTCTTCGGGGAGCCGACCCGAGAGGATCGAGATAAAGATGATGTTGTCGATGCCGAGGACGATCTCGAGGGCAGTCAGCGTGCCGAGGGCGACCCAGGCTTCGGGGGAAGCGATCCAGTCGAACATGAGGGGCGGGGATGGGGGGAGAAGTGCGAGCGCGCCCGGTTATATTAGCGACGCCCGCCCTTTTGATCCGGCCTTTCTTTGCGCCGGTCCCGCCCCGACGGATCATCCCGTAGAGACGCCCCGGCGGGGCGTATCTGCCCTCATTCCCAGCATCCCGCTCGTACAGACGCAGCACGCTGCGTCTCTACCTCTACTTCCAGCATGGCGCAGACCCAAGCCCCTCCCGCCGGCAACGGCGCGGCCGACACCCTCGAGACCTACATCGCGCACTACCCCGAGTGGGCCAAAACGCTGGCCCGCCGCTACTTCACGAAGACGATCAACCAGTTCGTCCTCCACGGCAACGTCCGCGACCTCGTCCCGACCGAGACGGCCGACGGCGGGCGCGACTTCGTCCCCCTCCGCGAGTTCCTCGCGGGCGACCTCTTCGCCGGGCGCGACATCGTCCTCTTCTACGACCGCTCCTCCGGCATCCACTTCGGCGACAAAGCCAGCCAAGCCGACTTCAACCGCGCGCTCTCGGGCTACGACACCATCTTCGGCACCGAGTACGCGCAGAAGCTCCCGAAGGACCCCGTCCGCGTCTTCTCCGTCCTCGACAACTACTTCCGCCTCCGCATCGCCGACGGCAAGCGGATCGCCTGCATCCTCGACTACGCCGAGACGATCGTCCCGATGGCCGAGGCCGCGAGCTACTCGTCCGAGGACCGCAACGCCCTCGTCTTCCTCCAGCGCTGGAGCCATGACCCCCACCTCCTCCGCGCCGACTTCACGCTCGTCCTCGTCGCGGAAAACCTCAACGACCTCAACCGGCAGCTCGTCCAGAGCCCGTACACCGAGGAGATCCAGATCGACATCCCCGAGGAGGCGGACCGGCTCGCGTTCGTGAAGTGGATGCTGCGCAACGGCCGCGCCGAGACGTTCAAGAAGCTAAGCGACGTCAGCCAGTCGGCCCTCGCGAACAGCACGGCCGGGCTCGGCTACGTCCAGCTCCGCACCGTCCTCGCGGACGTCCTCGAGAACGGCCGCCGCCTCACGTACGAGCGGCTCACCGAGCGGAAGAAGGAGCTGATCGAGGCCGAGGCGTACGGCCTCCTCGAGTTCGTCCACACCGACTTCACGCTCGACCTCGTCGCCGGGCACGCCGAGGCGAAGGAGCACCTCCGCGACGCGTCGCGCGCCATCAAACAGGGCCGCTCCGACGTGATGCCGATGGGCTACCTCATCGCGGGGCCTGTCGGCACGGGCAAGACGTTCCTCATCACCTGCTTCGCCGGCGACATCGGGATCCCGATGGTGAAGCTGAAGAACTTCCGCAGCCAGTGGCAGGGCGTCACCGAGGGCAACCTCGAGAAGATCCTCAACCTGCTGCGCGCGATGAACCCCGTCGCGGTGATGATCGACGAGGCCGACGCCGCGCTCGGCGACCGGAGCGCATCCGGCGACAGCGGCGTCTCCAGCCGCGTCTTCGGCCAGATCGCCCAGGCGATGAGCGACACGCGCTATCGCGGCCGGATCATCTGGTTCCTCGTCACCGCCCGCCCCGACCTCATGCCGGTCGACCTCAAGCGGCAGGGCCGCGCCGAGGAGCACCTCGCCCTGTTCTACCCTTCCACGCGGGAATCGCGCGAAGAACTCCTCCGCGTGATGATGAAGCGGACGGGCGTGCAGCTCCCGATGGAGGAGGTCCCGGATGCCCTCCTCAACGGCGAGCGCACGCTCAGCGGCGCCGACATGGAGGCCCTCTTTACGCGCGCCAAGTTCCGCGCCGCCGCGCAGACCGACGGCCGCAAGAAGCCAGAGGTCACCGCCGCCATCCTCGCCGACGTCGTCAACGACTTCATCCCGCCGACGTACCCGTTGCAGGTGGAGCTCCAAGCCCTTTCCGCCGTGCTCGAATGCACGAGCCGGGCGATGCTTCCGGAGAAGTATCGGCAACTCGAACGCGAGCAGATCGTCCGCCGCGTCGAGGAGCTGAAGGCGCTCATCGGCGACCGATAAACGCGCGCGTGCTCGGCCGTCACGTCGGGCGGCCGAGCACGCAACGTCGTGATCCGACCGCTACTTCTTCTTTTTGTCCCGAGCGTCGAGCAGTTCGACGTAGAGTTCGTACGAGATCAGCACTGCGTACGGATCGTTGTTTTTCTGGATGAGAATGCCGCTCTTCATCTTCTTCGCCTGCTCGACGAGCCCCGACGTGTCCGAGCGGAGTTCCGTGACGGTGGCGACGGCTTCGATGCCATACGTGCTATACATACCTTGACCGATGTTGGAGGGATGGGGGCCGCCACCCCTCTCGGAACGACGACGTGACCCGGGCTAGTTTGCGACTTCCAATGTAGCATTTTTTGCCCACCTGTTCCACCCATCGTAGCGCCCCGTTTACCGGACATCCTCGGACCGCCTCTCTCCTCCCCTCCTTTCGCCCCCGTCCATGTTTCTCTGCAAAGTCACCGGCACCGTCGTTTCGACGCAGAAGAGCGAGCGGTTCCGCCGAGCGAAGATGCTGATCGTCCACCGCGTCGACACCGCCGGCGGGCTCGTCGGCTCGCGCGACATGCTCGCGCTCGACCCGAAGTTCGACGCGGGCGTCGGGGACTTCGTGCTCGTGGCGAAGGAGGGCGCCGTCGTGGCGCAGCTCCTGGACGGCGGGGACGAGGACGCCGCGAGCGGTACTCCGGCGAACGTCATCATCATCGCCGTCGTGGACGACTGGGCGCTCGCGGGATGAGCGCTCGCGTACCCCTCCACGTGCACGTGTGAAGTTTGAGCAGGATCGGGTGCCGGCCGCGAACCCGCTCGGTCGCTCTCCGCTACAAACGCAGCGCGCCGCCTATCTTCCGACGCGACTCCTCACCCAAGACTCTGGCACTATGGCTACTCCTTCCTACGACGTCGTCGTGATCGGCTCCGGGCCGGGCGGCTACGAGACCGCGATCCGCGCCACCCACTTCGGCCTCAAGACCGCCATCATCGAGAAAGACAAGCTCGGCGGCGTCTGCCTCAACATCGGCTGCATCCCGACGAAGGCCCTCATCAAGAGCGCCCAAGTGGCCGAGCAGCTGAGCCACCTCAGCGACTACGGCTTGAGCTTCGGCGGCGACGGCGCACCGACCGTCGAGCCTGACTTCGCGGCCGTCGTGCAACGCTCGCGCGGCGTGGCAGACAAGATGAACAAGGGCGTCGCGTTCCTCATGAAGAAGAACAAGATCGACGTGATCATGGGGAAGGCCACGCTCAAGGGCGGCGGCAAGATCGCCGTCGAGCCGTCGGAGACGATGGACGGCGAGAAGGTCGGCGAGAAGCAGGAGATCACGGCGAAGCACATCATCGTTGCCACGGGGGCTCGCGCCCGCGAGATCCCGCCGCTCCCCATCGACGGGAAGAAGGTGATCTCGTACAAGGAAGCCATGCTCCAGACGGAGAAGCCGAAGTCGCTGCTCGTCGTCGGTGCCGGCGCGATCGGCGTCGAGTTCGCGTACGTCTATCACCACATGGGGACGGAGGTCACGATCGTCGAGGTGCAGGACCGACTCGTGCCCGTCGAGGACAAGGACGTCTCGAAGGAGCTGGAGCGGGCCTACAAAAAGATGGGCGTTAAGGTGATGACCGGCGTCCAGCTCGAAGGCGTCAACACGAAGGGCAAGAAGGTCAAGGCCACGATCAAAACGAAGAAGGGCGAGGAGACGCTCGAGTTCGACCAGGTACTCTCGGCCGTCGGTGTCGCGGGCAACGTCGAAGGCATCGGGCTCGACGAGGTCGGCGTCGCGTACGAGCGCGGTGCGATCAAGGTCGACGAGTTCTACCGCACGAACGTCCCTGGCATCTACGCGATCGGCGACGTCGTCGGCGGGCCGTGGCTCGCCCACGTCGCCAGCCACGAGGGGATCGTCTGCGTCGAGAACATCGCCTACGTCGAGGAGAAGTCCGACACGAAGCCGCACCCGATCGACTACAACAACGTCCCCGGCTGCACGTACTGCCAGCCGCAGATCGCGTCCGTCGGCTACACCGAAGAGGCCGCGAAGGAGGCGGGCTACGAGGTGAAGGTCGGAAAATTCCCGTTCTCGGCTTCGGGCAAGGCATCGGCGATCGGCGACACGACGGGCTTCGTGAAGGTGATCTACGACGCGAAGTACGGCGAGTGGCTCGGCTGCCACATCATCGGCCACGAGGCGACGGAGATGATCGCCGAGGCCGTGACGGCCCGCGCGCTCGAGACGACGGGCCACGAGGTGATGGAGGCGATGCACCCGCACCCGACGCTCTCCGAGGCTGTGATGGAAGCGACGAGGGCCGCCTACGGTCAGTCGATCAACATCTAACAGGCCGCAGCAGGAACCACGAGATCAGAAGGAGCGAGCCCCCGATGCCGAGCGCGGCGTCGGGGGCTCGTCCGTTCGGGGCCGTTACCAACCGACGATGCTGCCTCGGAACAGGCAGTCCCTGAGGGTCGGGAGGATCGGCCCGAGCCCGGCGTCCGAACCTGGCAGGGTTTCCCTCGTGCAACTCGTTCCCCTCTCTTCTCCCAGCCCCTCTCCCGATGAAAACCGAAGCCACGCACAACGAGCAGATCGAGCACCTCGCCGCGCTCATCGGCGACATCGACATCTGCATGCTCACCACGATCGACGACGACGGCAAGCCGTGGAGCCGACCGATGGGCACGCAGCACCTCACCTTCGACGGCGACCTCTGGTTCTTCACCCGCGACGACTCTGAGAAGGTCACCCACATCCGCCACCGCCCCGGCGTCGGTGTCGCGTTCGCGAAGCCAAGCGAGCAGGAATACGTCACGATGGCCGGCCACGCCGCCGTCATCGACGACCGGGAGAAGGCGGAGGAGCTGTGGAGCGAGCCGCTCGCGACGTGGTTTCCCGAGGGCCTCGACGATCCCCACCTCCGGCTCATCAAAGTCGAGATCGAACGGGCCGAGTACTGGGACTCCCCGTCCAGCTTCATCGTCTACGCGTTCGGCTACGCGAAGGCGAAGCTCACCGGCGAGCCGCCGCACAGCCTCGGCGAGCACGCGAAGGTCACCCTCTGACTGAACAGGACTGCGCCCCGCCCTGGGCACGACGCCGAGGGCAGGGCGCAGCGTTCTTCCCGCTAGCGGGTTACTCGCTCTTGAGGACGATGTCGCCGTAGTACGACGTCGCCGTGGCGCCGGTGTCGTCGGTGTCCGTCATCACGGCGATGCCGGAGATGGCGGGCGGCTCTTCGCCGAAGGCCCGCCGGTAGTCGTCGTAGAGGTTGCGCCGCTCGGTCCGCCACACCCCGACGTTCTCCGCCCCGCTCTCGACGGGTACCATCATTACCCAGTCGGTGTAGGGGTTGGCGACCATGTCGGTCTCGCCGGGGTGGTTCGCCCAGATGTAGCTAAGGGCGCGGAGCGGGACGTCGCCACCGCTGATGGCTTTGGCAGCCTCGTACTTCATTCGCTCGCTGAGGGAGAGCTCGCTCGGATCGTAGGCGAACGTGACGTAAATCCGGGCGGCGTAGTCGTCGCCGCCCCGCCGGTCGACGGCGCCGTCTTCGATCACGTTTTCGGCTTTCCAGCGCCATTCGAGCACCGGATACCGCTTCGCGTCGAGGTTCACGCGGCGCACGAGTCCGGAGGCCGCGTCCTGCGCCTTCGCCCGGATCACCACCTGACTGCCCTCGCGGACGAGGGTGTACGAGCTGGGCGCCGTGCGCCCGAGTTTCATCGGCTCCCAGTCGGCGGGGAGATGCCCGGGATCGCCCTGGGAGAAGGCCCCGATGCGGATCGTGCCGGCGCTCCATCCGGCAACGCAAAGCAGGACGGAAGCGAGGATACAGAGTCGGATACGCATGGGGGAACGGTGAGGATCGGAAGTCCCCCCGGAGCCACAAGCGCGCTCCGAGGGCAGTCCCGATTCCAACCGGAGCACGGTCGCCTCGTTCAACCACTCCGTGCTCACCCTCCGCTCAATTCCTGCCACCTCCTGCTCAGCCGATGGTCATTCCCGCCCGCCCTCAGCGTGCGAGCGTCACCCGCCGCGTCTCACTCGACGAGCCTGTGGCGAGGCGGACGAAGTACACCCCGCTCGGCAGGCCCTTCGCGACCAGCACCGCTTCGTGCTCTCCCGCTCCCTGCACGCCGTCGGCCAGTACCGCCACCGCGCGGCCGAGCACGTCGTACACGGCGAGCGTCACGAGGCCGGACTCGGCGAGGTTATAGCGCAGCGTCGTCGCCGTGGCGAACGGGTTCGGGTGCGCCGCGCTGAGGCGGAGTCGAGCGGGCGCCGCGCCGTCCTCGGCGTCCGTCGTGCCCGAGCCAAAGGCGATGATGGTGCCCGCATCTCCGACGGCCCAGCCCTGCGTCGCGCTGACGAACGAGATGCCGCTGAGGTCGACGCCGGTCGGGGTGGGCTGAAGCTGCCACGTCGCGCCGCCATCGGTGGTGTGCCATACCTGACCGGCGTCGTCGGCCGTCCAGCCGGTGGACTCGTCGAGGAAGGAGAGCGCGTCGCCGCCGGCGTTGCCGTTGGAGATGTTCGTCCACGTCGCGCCGCCGTTCGTCGTTTTGAGCACGGTGTCGCCGCTGCCGACGATATATCCGATCTCGGGCGAGAGCATTTGGATCGCTTTCAAATCGTTGGCGGTACCGCTCGCCTGCGCGCCCCACGTCGCGCCGCCATTGCTGCTGAAGCGGATCTCCCCGCCGCGGCCGACGGCCCACAGCAGGTTAGTGCCGACGGCCTCGACACCCTCGGTGCGCTCGACGGCGCCCGTCGAGAAGGCCGTCCACGTCAGGCCGCCGTCGCTGGAGCGGGCACCCGATGCCTCGCGGCCGGCGGCGAAGACGAACGTCTCGGTGCCCCACGCCACGCCGCGCAGGTCCTCGGCTCCCGTGCCGATGGGAGCGAACGCGGCCCCATTCGTCGTCCGGTAGACCACGCCGTCGTCGGTGACGACGATGCCGACGCCGCTCCCGTTGAACGCGATCCCTTCGAGATCGAAGCCGGGGAAGCTCTGGGTCGCCCACGTCTGTCCGCCGTCGGCGGTGGTCAAGAGCGTGCCGCCGTCGCTGCCGACGTACGCCGTCTGCGTATCGACGGCGAACACGGCGTTGAGGTCGGCGGCGGTCGGGGCGGATTGGAGCGTCCACGTCTGAGCGAGCGCGCTGGGAGCGATGCAGACGAAGGCGAGGAGCGAGACGTAGCGAAGAGCGAGCATGGTCTTGGCGTTTAGAGGAGGAGGATGCGGCGCCTCTTCGCTTCCGCGCAGCCTCTGCACAGCCGCGTGCAGACGATGCGCAACCGGTGGAGAAACCGACGCATAGGGCACTGCCGAGGCGTTTCGCGTGCCTCGCCCTTCGTATTCCAAACCCCGTGCCGCCTCGCTACAGCCCGACCCGAATCCGCAAGCCGACCTCGCCCCCGCCGATGGTCGGCCCCACCGTGAACGCCCGTTCCGCCGGCCCGCCGAAGACGAGCGCGTCGACCGCCGCGTACGTCCACACCGCCGCCGCGCCGAGGACGAACGCGCTCCGCGCCTGGTGCCACGTGTTGAACGTGTCGTAGCGGTCGGCGATCTCGGCGGGGTCGGTCGCGCCGAGGTAATCGTCCTCGGCCTGGCTGCGGAGGACGTGCGCCGTCACGGCTCCGGCCGCCGTCGCGCCCCAGAGCCCGACGAGGGTCCACCCCTTCGCCCGCTCGCCTTTGTAGAGCTGGCCCCAGCCCGGCACGGCGAGGGAGCGCACCGTCGCCGCCGGGCGCGGGTCGCGGACGCGGACGTAGCGGACGACGGGCTCCCTCTGGATGGCCCCGCCGTCCGCCGCGAGCCCGGCCCGGATGTCGTCGAAGAACTCCAGCGTTTTGGGCGAGACGAGGAGCGGGTCCAGCGTCAGCCTCGGGTCGAGGGATAGCGCGGCCTCGAACTGCGTGCGGGCTTCGAGCGGCTCGTTCCGAGCGTAGAGGATCAGCCCGAGCGCGGTGTGCACCTCCACGAGTTGGTCGGCGGAGAAGGCGTCGAAGCTGGCGAGGGCTTCGCGGGCGCGGCGCTCGGCGGTGTCGTAGTCCAGCCGCTCGTACGCATCGCGCATCGCTGCGAGCAGACCCGACGGGTCCCCCGACTGCGCGGCGACGGGCACGGCCCACAGCGTCCCGATCAGTCCCAGCACGACTCCGACGCTACGCAGCATGGGGATCAGCGCAAGAGAGTGAGCTTCGTGACGGCGTGCCCGACGGCCCCCGTGAGACGGGCGACGTACACGCCGGGCGCCAGCCGTCGGCCGTCGTCGGCCGTGCCGTCCCAAGCGACGCGATGCTCGCCCGCCGTCAGCACGCCGTCCACAAGCACCGCGACTTGCCGACCGCGCACATCGTAGACGGTGAGCGTGACGGCGCCCGCCCGGTCGAGCCGAAGGGGGAGCGTCGTCGTCCCGGCGAAGGGGTTGGGATACGCGGCGCCGAGGTCGAACGCGGTCGGCGTTGTGTCGTCCTCGTCGTCCACCGAGAGGAGGTAGCGCTCCATCGTGCCGAGGACGTTCCCGTTCGCGTCGCGTCCGCCGACGACGTAGATCGTCCCGTCGATGACGGCGGCGACGGCCCCTTCGCGCGCCGTGTTGAGCGAGGCGACGGGGGTCCACGTGTTCGAGGCGATGTCGTAGCGCGTCACCGTCGCGAGCACGGTACCGCTCGGGTCGACTCCGCCAATGGCGAAGAGCGCGCCGTCCGTACCGGCGAGGGCGAGACCGCCGCGCGGCGAGGGCAACGGGGCGAGGGCCTCGGCCCCGGCTCCCACCGCGTACCGTTCGAGCAGATCGAGCGGGCCGAACTGGCTCAGCCCGCCGGCGAGGTACGCCACCCCGCCCACGTTCGCGACGCCGAAGTAGGCCCGCGGGGGGTCGAGGACCCAAGGGGCGTAGAGGTACCAATCGTCGCCGTCGTAGACCTCGGTGCCGGCCTGCGGGCCGCCCCCCCCGCTCACCCCGCCGAGGGCGTAGACCGACCCGTTCAGCACGACCGCCCCATGCCCGGCCCGATCCCGCTCCATGTGCTCGAACGATTCCCAGTCGTTCTCGCCGACGACGTACACCTCGACATCGTCGGTGATCTCCCCGCCGTCCTCGTAGCCTCCCATCAGTACGATCTGCCCGTTGTAGGCCGCCGCCGCCGCCGCGTAGCGCTCGTCCCGCAGCGAAGCCACTGTCTCCCACTCGCTCCCATCGAACCGCTCGACGCGGCCGAGGGGCGTGCCCGCCACGTTGCGCCCGCCGATGACGTAGAGATCGCCGCCGAGGACCGAGACGGCGGCCTCCGCGCGTGGCGTCGGCATCGGGGGCCCGGCCACCCACGACTGCGCGTGCGCGGCCGGCGCGGCGAACCCTGTCGAGAGCCCGAGGAAGAGGAGGATAAAACGGGAGAGCGTGTGCATGGAATCGTCGGCTGTGCAGAGAGTGCACGGTCCGCCCCGGAAGATGGCGACGTAGCCGGGGTATTGCAAGCGGTATGCCGCGCTACGGGCGGCCCTCCGCGAGGTTCACCCGCAGCGTCCGCGACTCGCCCGCCGCGATCCGCAGCGAGATCTCCCGCGTCCCGAGCGCGGGGTGTGTAAACGTCAGCCGGTGCTCGCCCGGCGTGAGGATGAGCGGGCGCTGCTGCGGCGGCACCGTGTCCCACACGCGCCCGTCCACCGCGACCTCCGCCCACGGGCTCACGACGAGTTCCACCCGCCCCACGAGTTGCCATAGCGAGACAGCCAGCCGCTCCTCCTCCCCCGCACCGACCTCCACGCGAACCGTGTGCGTCGGAAACTCGGGGTTCTCGAACGTCACCGTGTGCGTCCCCGCCGGGAGCGTGAGCGCCGCGAGGGGCGTTGTCCCCCGTAGCTCGCCGTCGATGCGGACGCGGGCCCACGGCTCGGCCGCCACGCGAAGGGTGCCGGGGAGCGGCTCGGACGTGGTCTCGGCGTTCGGCTCCGTGGAAGCGACGAGCGATTCATCCGAGCGCTCAGCGACGGGCTCCGTCTCCTGCGCGACGGCGGGATTGAGAACGCCGGCTTCGGGGATCGCGTCGGGTAGCACGTCGGCGGGCGACGAGGCGGCCTGCTCGGCCTCGTCCCTCGCCAGCGTTCCGTCGGGGGCTATCGACGCCTCATCCGGCAGCGGAGGTACGTCGGCGTCCGCTGAGTCGGGCACCGCCGCCACGATGGGAGCCGGAGGCGACACCTCCTGCGATGCGTCGTCGCGCGACAGCGGGCCCGTGAGCACCGTCGCGAGGCCGAGCGCGGCCGCCGCGAGCACGCCGGCGGCCACGCCCCACCACATGCGGCGACGCGGCGCCTCGACGCGCTCCACAACGACAGGCTGAGCCGGCACAGCCGATGGCTCAGCAGGTGACTCAGCGGGCAGTTCCGCGACTGGTTGCGGCGGGACGTAGCTGCTCGGGTCGCGGAGAAACGCGGCGAGGTCGGCCGCGTCGGCAGGGTGTTGCGTGCGGATCGGCCCGAGCGCGTCGAGCAAGGCGGACGCGGTCTGTGGTCGGTGCTGCGGGTCTTTGGCGAGCAACCGTCCCGCGAGGTCGGCGAGCGCCGTCGGGATGCGGGGATCGACGATGAGAGCCGCCGCGGAATCGTGGTGCAGGACGGCGTCGAGCGTGGCGCCGTCGGTGTCGCGGGCGAAGGCGGGGCGGCCGGTGAGCATCTCGGCGAGGAGTGCGCCAAGAGCGAAGAGGTCGGCAGCGCGGCCGGGCGGATCGCCGCGCACGACTTCGGGCGCGAGGTAAGCGAGCGTCCCGCGCACCTCGGCCGGGGCGCCCTCCTCCCCCGACGGCGCGAGCGAGGCCAGCCCGAAGTCGGTCAGCTTCACCGCGCCGTCCTCCGAGACGAGGAGGTTGGCGGGCTTGAGGTCGCGGTGGAGGATGCCCTCAGCGTGGACGGCGTCGAGCCCGCGCGCCGCCTCTGCGAGCACGTACGCCGCAAGCGCCGCCGGGAGGGCACCGCGCGCGACGAGCGCCCGCAGATCGAGCCCCTCGACGAACTCGGCCACGAGGTACGCCCCGAGCCCGTCCCGCCCCGCATTGAGCACGGCGACGACGTTGGGGTGGCGAACCCGCGCCGCGAGCCGCGCCTCGTCCTCGAACCGCGCGATGAGGGCCTCGTCCTCGCCTCCCTCCGGCCGCACGACTTTCAGCAGGACGAACCGGCCCGGATCACGCTGATAGCCCTTGTAGACGACTGTCGCCCGGCCGCGCGCGAGCTCGGCAAACGGCTGGATGCCGCCGATCGGTTCGGGCATGGGGGCAGAGGGAAAGCGGGCGGAAAGGAGCCATAAAGTACGCGTATTCCGTCCGTTGCCCTCACCGCCGTCGCCTGCCGCGGCCTATTCCTCACGCCACTCTTTCAGCTTGTAGTGGAGCCACCGGCGCGACACGTCGAGCGCACGGGCTGTCGCCGATACGTTCCCGTCGTACTCCTCGAGGGCGCGCTCCACGACGCGCCGCTCGACCTCCTTCAGCGGGAGGCCGGGCTCGAACACGGTCTCGGCGGGCTCGCTCTCCGGGAGCCGGAGGTCGTCTTTCTCGATCATCTCTCCGCGTGCGAGCACGACCGCGCGCTCGACGGTGTTCTCCAGTTCGCGGACGTTGCCCGGCCACCGATGCCGCTTGAGCGCGTCGAGCGCCTCGGGCGTGAAGCCTCGGATGCGCGCGCGCGAGCCGGTGGCGAACTGGTCGAGGAAGTGGTGCGCCAGCAGGGGCAGATCGCCGTGGCGGTGGCGGAGCGGCGGCAGCTCGATCTGGATCGTGTTGAGGCGGTAGTAGAGGTCCTCGCGGAACTCGCCGTCCTTGATGAGCACAGGCAGCGAGCGATTCGTCGCCGCGAGCACGCGCACGTCGACGCGCCGCACCTCGGTGTCGCCGACGCGCTTGATCTCGCCGAGTTGGAGGACGCGGAGGAGCGCCGTCTGCAGCTTCGTGCTGAGATCGCCCACCTCGTCGAGGAAGATCGTCCCGCCATCGGCGGTTTCGAAGAGACCTTTCTTGTCGGCCGTCGCCCCGGTGAACGCGCCTTTCCGGTGGCCGAAGAGTTCGGACTCCAGGAGGTCGTCGGGGAGCGCGCCGCAGAAAATGGCGACGAACGGCTTCGCTTTTCGGTCGCCGTTGTAGTGGATGGCGCGGGCGATCAGCTCCTTCCCCGTCCCGCTCTCGCCCTCGACGAGGACCGTCGCGTCGGTGTCGAGCACGCGGCCGACGGTCTCGAACACCTCGCGCATGCGCGGGCTCTGGCCGATGATCTCGTCGAAGCCGTGGACGCGCTGCACCTCTTGCCGGAGGTGGCGGTTCTCCTCGCGGAGGGTCTGCACGCGGTGCGCGTTCTCGATGGCAACGGCGGCCTGGTGCGCGAAGGCCTTGAGGAACGGGAGGTTGTCGCGCGTGAACCGCCCGCGCTGCGTGACCGAGTCGAGGTAGATCGCACCGATCTGTCGGCTCCGGAGCCGGAGCGGGACGCAGGCAATGGACTGGATCTTTTGGAGCACGACGCTCTCGGAGGCGCTGTACCGCTCGTCAGTGGCGGCCTCGTAGACGAGCACCGGCTCGCCCGTCCGCAGCACCTCATCCACGACGCTCGTCGAGAGCGCCTTCACGCCGTCGAGTTGGTCGTCGGTGAAGTTGCGGCTGGCGCCGACGGCGAAGGGGCTCGTCCCGCTCTCGGCACCGTCCGCGTCTTCGAGGAGCACGAAGCCGCGCTCGGCCTCCAGCGTCTGCATCGCAATCTCGAGGACGGTCTCGAGCAGGGCATCGGGCTCCTGCATGGAGTTGATGAGCGCGGCGATCTCGGAGAGCGCTTCGAGCGAGGTCTGTGCCCCGCTGGGTGCAGGCGGACGGTCGGCCGGAGGAGCGGAAGAAGGCATGGGCGAAGCGAGAGAGCGGGGAAGCGCGGCGAGCGGAGAGAACTACAAGAGTGATGCCGGAGCTAGGGCACACGGAACCCGGCCTCGCGCGACCGACTCCGGTTGCCGAAGGCGTCGACCACCCAGACCGTCCAGTAGTAGTCGCCCGGCTCCAGCTCTGTCGTGACGGGCACCGACGTCACGCTCGGATCGAGGTCGCGGTGTGTCTCGGCCTCGATGAGGTTCGGAATGCCGGCGGCGTCGACGAGGAACAGGTCCACGCGGTACGTGAACGCAAACGGGAGTTGCGCCGGCCGCCACACGAGCGTCGGCGTGTTCGTCTCGATGAACACGAACCCCTGCGGGCTCAGCGTCTGCGGCGAGAGCTCGATGATGCGGACGAGGCTCATCGGCGGGCCGAGGCTCGCGTTGCCGGAGGCGTCGCGGACCTCGATGCGCAGGGTTTGCCCGAGCAGGGCCTCGACGCCGGGCGCCGGCAGGTCGTCCGCACCGAGTGTGGCAGTGAACCGGTCCCCTGTCCGCGTCAGCTCGGCGGAGAAGCCGAGGTCCGGGACGACGAGCGCGGCCCCGTCGATGTCTTCAGGCCGGTCCGGGTCGTCGGCCATCGCTTCGACCTCGAGCTGGAAGACGGGCTCGTCCGGCACCCAGCGCACGATGTGCACGGTGCGCAGGCTTTGCTCAGTCACGACGGGGAGCGCGTCGAGCCGGATCGTCGTCTCGGCCGCCGCGCCGGGCGCGACGGCGACGGTGTCGGACGCTTCACGAAACCCCTCCCGCTCTGCGACGACAGCGTAGGGCCCCGTCGGCACCCCGCCGAGGGCGAACTGCCCGTCGGCGTCGGTCCGCGTCGCCAGCTCTGGACGCCCCGCCGCGCCGATGGGCACGAGGCGCACGCGGATGTCGGCCCGGCCCGGGAACGGCGGATAGAGCCCCGTAACCCGCCCCGACACCGTCCCCTCATCCCGGAAATCGTCCGAGAGCGGATCGAGCGGATTCGTGCGAGCGGCGTCCCCGCAGCCCGACCCGGCGGCGAGGCCGAGCACGGCGGCGAGCACGAGGAGGAGTCGGAACCGAGGGAGCAAAGCGGGAGCGAAAGGGGGGCGCGGGAACGGCGAGACTGTTAATATAGAGCCTCTGCGAGGCTACAAGCGCCGTGCCGCCCCTGATCGCACGGGAGCCGACGGCGGATGAGCGGCGCTGTGGAACACCCTTTGCAGAAGCGTGCGGCTGACCCCGCCCTCGCATGTCCACCACCACCCTCTCTCCCCCTTCCTCTCGATTGGCCCAGCGGATCTACCAGATCGGGCTCGCCACGACGTGGCTCGTCGTGGCCGGCGCCTTCCTCTTCTGGGGGCTCGACTACTACGTCCTCCCCCTCGCCGAGCGGCCCTACGCCGACGGCCACGACCTCTTCAAGCCGACGGGACTCGTCGGCAACCGGCTCGCGATCGCGGGGACGCTGATGCTGACCTTCGGCGTGGCGTCGTACTCGACGCGGAAGCGGTGGGAGCGGCTGCAGACGTGGGGCAAGCTGCGGCACTGGCTCTCGTTCCACATCTTCCTCTGCACGCTCGGGCCGTTCCTGATCACGCTCCACACGTCGTTCAAAGTCGGCGGGCTCGTGTCGATCGCGTTCTGGAGCATGGTGCTCGTCGTGGCGAGCGGGCTCGTCGGGCGCTACGTCTACGTCCGCATCCCGAAGACGCTCAACGGCCGCTTCCGCTCGATGCAGGAGATTGAGGCCCGGCAGAACGAACTGCTGGCCGAACTGGCTGCGACGGGTGCTCTCGCCGAAGACGACCTCGCGAACCTCCGCACGGCGCAGCCCGCCACGCCGCGCGGGCTCCTCCACGCCCTCGCTCTCGCCGTTCGCTTCGACTGGGAGAGCCGGCGGGAGACGCGGCGGCTCGACGGCTTGCTCCGCGAGCGCGGCGTCGAGGCCGAGACGCGACACCGGCTCGTGGACGAGGCGCGCGAGCACCGGAAGCTGGCCCAGCAGCGCGTGCTGCTCCAGCCCTTCGGCCGGCTGTTCCGCTACTGGCACACGTTCCACCTCCCGCTCGCGATTGTGATGTTTCTGATCCTCGCCCTCCACATCGGCGTCGCCGTGGCCTTCGGCTATGCGTGGACGCCCGCGCCGTGATGCGTGAGATCAGTCCTGACCGCCACATTCATTCCCTTCGATTCCGACTCGCATGAAAAAGCTTACGTCCAATCCGACCCTCGTGCTGCTCGCCGCAGGCTTCGGCCTGTTCGCCGTGCTCGCGTTCGCGCAGAAGTCTGCGTCGCCCGAACCGTCGTCGTCTCCCCTGCGAGCCGTGGCGGAGGTCGCCCCACCGCCGTCGGCGGACAACGTGGACCCGAGCTTCCACGCCCGGCTGATGGCGCTGCGCGAGCAGCTCACGACGACGCCGGACGACACGACCGCGCTGCTGCAGGCCGCGCGGCTCGAACAGGACGCCCACCAGCTCCCCGCCGCCGCCGAGCACTACGAGCGCTACCTCGCCCTCCGCCCGCAGGCGCATCAGGTCTGGCTCGACCTCGCGAACGTGCTCGCCGGGGACGGCCGCTGGGACGAGGCTCAGCGCGCCTCCGAGTCGATGCTGGAGCACTACCCCGACGATCCTTCGGCGATGTACAACCTCGGCGCGATCCACGCGAATCAGGGCCGCCCCGACGAGGCTCGCCGGTGGTGGACGTCTGTTCAGGGCGGTGCCGACGCCTCGCTCGCTGAGCGGGCGACGAGTTCGCTCGGCCAGCTCGCCGGAGTCGCCACTGCCTCGACGAATCCTCGCCCCGCGACGTCGGGCGCGTCGCGCGCCAATCCTCATGCTGCGCTGCCGATGCAGCCGGTCGTCGCACGCCGCGTGAGCGGGCTCGGCGCGGAGTGACGGCACGGGCTCCATATCGCCCCGACGCGGCGTGGGCGACCGGCCGGTCGCCCCTACGGTGGATCGTGGTCCTGCTCGCGTTGTGCGGCGGGCCGGCGCAGGCGCAGCTCATCGCGCCGGGCAAGCTGACCGCCGCGCACGCCCGCTTCGAGGGCCTCTCGAACTGCACGAACTGCCACGCCCTCGGCCAGCGCGGGATCGAGCCGCAGAAATGTCTCGCCTGCCACACGCCCCTGCGGGCGCGCATCCGCCGCGACGAGGGCTTCCACGCCACCGTCGACCGCGACTGCGGGACGTGCCACAAAGACCACTTCGGCCGCGACTTCGACCCCGTCCGCTTCGACACCGACGCCTTCGACCACCGCAAAACAGGCTACCCGCTCCTCGGCGAGCACGCGGGCGCAGACTGCCAGAGCTGCCACCAGCCCCAGTTCATCACCGCCGCCGACGTGCGCGCGTTCAAGCTCGCCGCCGGACGGCTCGACGAGACGTACCTCGGCCTCGCCGACGACTGCGCGACGTGCCACCGCCGCGAGAACCCGCACGGATCAGATTTCAGCGTCGACTGCCAGTCCTGCCACACCCCACGCGGGTGGGAGCAGGTCAGCGACTTCGACCACACCTCGACCGGCTTCGCGCTCATCGGCCAGCACCGCACGCTCGATTGCACGTCGTGCCACGGCCAGACGGCGAGCGGGACGATCCAATTCGCCGACGCCGAGCCCGCGTGTGCGAGCTGCCACCGTCCCGATAGCCCCCATGGCACGCAGTTCCGCGGCCAGGACTGCGCGACCTGCCACACCGCGCAGACGTGGGACGAGGCCCCGAACTTCAACCACGCCCGCGCCGACTTCCCGCTCACCGGCCGGCATCTCCGCGTCGCCTGTTCCAGTTGTCACGCCACCTCCGGCGGGCGGACGCAGTTCGAGGGCGTCGCCCACGAGACGTGCCAGTCGTGCCACGAGGACCAGCACGACGGCACGCTCGGCAGCGACTGCGCGACGTGCCACACCACGGCCGGGTGGCAGCAGATGGGCCGCACCTTCGCCGACGACCGCTTCGACCACGCCGCCGCGACGGGCTTCGCACTCGTCGGTGCCCACGCCGAGGCCGCGTGTGCCGCCTGCCACGCCACGCGGGGCGACGACCCCGACTTCCACATCACGTTCGCGGGCGACCCACGCGGTGCGAGCTTCCCCCCCGTCGTCGCCGACGACTGCCTGAGCTGCCACACCGACTACCACGACGGCGCGTTCGCCGACCTCCCCGGCGGGCCGCTCTGCGCGAGCTGCCACGAGCAGGACGACTGGCTCCCGACCTCGTTCGGCATCGAGCGCCACAACGCCGAGACCGGCTTCGCCCTCGAAGGCGGGCACCTCGCCACGCCGTGCTTCGCCTGCCACGGCGGGCAGGACGAGCCGGCGCACTTCGAGTTCGTGACGACGGCCTGCGAAGGCTGCCACGCCGACGAGAACCCGCACGAGGATCAGTTCGCCGACGAGACCGGCGCGACCGTCTGCGGCAACTGCCACACCCCGAGCCAGTGGGACCTCGCCGACTTCGACCACGCCACGACCGGCTTCGCCCTCACTGGCCGCCACGACGCGCTCGACTGCCAGTCCTGCCACACGCCGACGACCTCCAGCGACGGCCGCACCGTCCACGCCTTCACCGGCCTCGACCCCGAATGTGCGACGTGCCACGCCGACGACGACCCGCACCAGGGCCAGTTCGCCGACGCCTCGTGCGCGACGTGCCACGACACGCAGGCGTTTACGATTGCCGCCTTCGACCACGAGCAGACCGACTTCCCTCTTGCCGGGGCGCACGAGGCCGTCGCGTGCGGATCGTGCCACCGCACCGAAGCTGCGCCTGACGGGACGCCGTTCGTCCGGTTCCAACCCCTCGGCACCGACTGCGCCGACTGCCACGGAGGGGACGGATGACCGACGTTACCTCCAAAGAGTGTTATCCGTTCGCCCCCCTCGGAGGGGGGCAGCGAGGTCCGCTTGCGGGACGAGCGGGGGGGCCGCCACGCCGTCTCCGTGCGCCGAGGACCCCCACCTGCCCTCCCCCTCGGAGGGGGAGGGACGCAATCCTGAATCTGTTCGCCGGAGCCGTAGCGCTCGTGATTGGGCTGTGCGCCTCGGTGCCGAGTGCCGCTGCCGTCCCCGTTGACTCGCTCCTCTACTTCGAACTCCTCCCGGCCCGCACCGTCGGAGTTGCCCTCGCGGCGAGCCCGGTTCCCCGCCTCGCCAATCCACACGGCGACATCTCCATTCCGTGTGAGGCCTGCCACACCCCGGACGCGTGGACGCCGCTGCGTGATGACATCGACTTCGACCACAGCGAGCAGACCCGGTTCGCGATGACCGGCAAGCACACCCTCGCCGAGTGCGGCTCCTGTCACCTCGAACTTCGCTTCGACCAGCCCGACCTCACCGCCGACGAGTGCGCCTCCTGCCACCTCGACGTCCACCGGGGCCAGCTCGGCGACGAGTGCCAGACGTGCCACAACACGCAGGATTTCCAGCTCACGAACGGCGCGCTCATCCACGCGCAGACCTCGTTCCCGCTCACCGGCTCGCACCTCCAGATCTCGTGCGAGACGTGCCACACCGACGCCCCCGACGGCCTCTTCGCCCCGCTCGATACCGACTGCTTCGCCTGCCACGCTGTCGATTACCAGACCGCCGCAAGCATCGACCACGTCGCCGCCGGGTTCTCGACGGACTGCGAGCAGTGCCACAGCACGCTCGCCTTCTCCGCCGCCGGTGGCTTCAACCACGTCGTCGTCTCCGACGGCTTCGCGCTCGTCGGGACGCACGCCGAGATCGCGTGTGAGTCGTGCCACACCGTGCCCGGCTTCGAACCCATCTTCGACGCCGCGGATCAGAACGACTGTTTCGCCTGCCACCAGACCGACTACGAACGGACGACGAGCATCGACCACGTCGCCGCCGGCTTCCCGACCGAGTGCCAGCAGTGCCACAGCGTGACAGTGTGGGAGAATGCGACGTTCGAGCACGTCGCCGTGTCGGAGGGCTTCGCGCTCGTCGGCGCGCACGCCAGCCTGCCGTGCTCGTCGTGCCACGTCGGGCCCGACTTCGACGTGCCGACCGACCCGGCCGGGCAAAACGACTGCTTTGCCTGCCACGCGTCCGAGCACGAAGTCGAGCACCCC
This sequence comes from Rhodothermales bacterium, assembly GCA_039944855.1. Classification (NCBI taxonomy): domain Bacteria; kingdom Pseudomonadati; phylum Rhodothermota; class Rhodothermia; order Rhodothermales; species Rhodothermales bacterium. The sequence continues at coordinate 168,495 of JBDUXZ010000037.1, forward strand.
GGCTTCCCCACCGACTGCTTGCAATGTCACAACGTGAATACGTGGGAGGACGCCGACTTCGAGCATGCCGCCGTCGCCGACGGCTTCGCCCTCGTCGGTGCACACGCCACGCTCGACTGCGCCTCCTGCCACGTCGGAGCGGAGTTCGACACGATTTTCGATCCCGACGGGCAGAACGATTGCCTCGCCTGTCATGCTGCCGAGCATCAGGAAGAGCACCCGTCGTTCCCGACGAACTGCCTCGAATGCCACAACGTCAACACGTGGGACGATGCGGACTTCCAGCACACGGCCGTATCGGGCGGCTTCGCGCTCGTCGGCGCGCATGCCTCGCTAGACTGTGCTTCGTGTCACATCGGCCCAGACTTCGAGCCCATCTTCGACGCGAGCGGCCAGAACGATTGCTTCGCCTGTCATGCCTCCGAACATCAGGAAGAGCATCCCGGCTTCCCGACGGAATGCCTCCAGTGCCACACGGTCGATACGTGGGACGACGCCGACTTCGACCACGTCGCCGCGTCGGAAGGCTTCGCGCTCGTCGGGGCGCACGCGACGCTCGCCTGCGCGTCGTGCCACGTCGGCCCCGACTTCGAGCCCATTTTCGATGCCGAGGGGCAGAACGAGTGCTTCGCCTGCCATGCCCCGGAGCACGAAGAGGAGCACCCGGCCTTCCCCACCGACTGCCTCCAATGTCACAGCGTCAATACGTGGGACGACGCGACCTTCGACCATGCCGTCGTCACTGGCGGGTTCGCCCTCGTCGGAGCACACGCGACCATCGCGTGCTCCTCCTGCCATATCGGGCCGGACTTCGAAGTCATTTTTGAAGCCGACGGCCAGAACGACTGTTTCGCCTGTCACGCTCCCGAGCATGAGGAGGAACACCCTGCGTTTCCCACCGACTGCTTGCAATGCCACAGCGTCGACACGTGGGACGACGCCACGTTCGATCACGCCGTCGTCACGGGGGGCTTCGCGCTCGTAGGCGCGCATGAGACCTTGCCCTGTTCGTCCTGCCATGTGGGTCCCGACTTCGAGGTCATCTTCGACGCGGACAATCAGAACGACTGCTTCGCGTGCCACGCGCCGGAGCATCAGGAAGAGCACCCGGCCTTTCCCACCGACTGTCTCCAGTGCCACAATGTGAACTCATGGGAAGGCGCTGTCTTCAACCACAACACGGCGACCGACTTCGACCTCGTCGGCGCACACGTCAGCCTGCCGTGCTCCTCGTGCCACGTCGGCCCCGACTTCGACCTGATCTTCGAGCCCTTGAACCAGAACGACTGCTTCGCCTGCCACCAGGCCGAGCACGAAGACGAGCACCCGAGCTTCCCGACGAACTGCCTCCAGTGTCACACGGTCGATACGTGGGACGGCGCCGAGTTCGACCACGATCCGTTCTTCCCGATCTACTCTGGCCGGCACGAAGGCGAGTGGGATAGCTGCCAGACCTGTCACAATCAAGGCACCTTCGCCACGTTCACGTGCCTCGTCTGCCACGAGCACAACCGCGAAGACATGGACGACGACCACGACGAGGTCGGCGGCTACGTCTACGAAAGCAACGCCTGCCTCGCCTGCCATCCCGACGGCGACGATCTCGGAGGGACGTTCAAATGAGGCAGACGGGGCTGTACGTGTTATTCACCTTCCTCGCGCTGCTGCCGTGGACGAGCGTCCAGGCGCAGGATGAAGCGAGGATCGACGTGCGCGTCGAGCACATCGCGGGGGAAAACGCGTACCTCGACGCGGGCACCGAGCGCGGCATCGCGGCTGACGACACGCTCGACGTGTGGCGGGGCGACGTACAGCTCGGCCGGCTCCGCGTCGTGAGCGCGACGGTCACGCGCGCCGTCGTCACGTTCGCGGGCGAGCCGTTCCCGATCACGCGCGGCCAGTCGCTCACTGTGGTGCGAACGGCGGTCACCACCCCAGCTGAGCCTGTGCTCGTCGGCGAGCCGGATGCGCCCGCGCCGGCCGACCGAACGTCCATCTTCGACCAGCCTACGGCGCCGTTGCCAAGCAGCACGAGGGCCGAGCCCATCCGGCTCACCGGCCGGCTTCAGGTCGGCACGAGCGCGCTATGGTCGAGCACATCGCCCCTCGTCGGCGACGGCGCGGCAACGACGCGCTCCTTCGCAACGCCGTTCGTCGGCCTGCGCGGGCGTGTCACCGGGCTGCCGGGCGGCCTGCTCGTCAACCTCAACGGCCGCGCGTCGTACCGCTACCGCTCCGACGGCAACTTCGATGAGCCGACCGATCTCCGGCTCTATCACGCCAGCGTCGAGAAGAGATTTTCCATGGTGCAGGTCGAGGCCGGGCGCTTTTTCAACGAGCATGACCGGTTCTCGGGCTACCTCGACGGCGCCCGTGTGCACGTCGGCTCGGCCGTCGCCGGCGTCGGCATCACGGCCGGATTGGAGCCCGACCGCGCCGACGGGATCTTCGCCTCCGACCTCCCGAAGTACACCGTCTACGGCCACTACCGGATCAGCCCGAAGCCGCTCCGCGTCGAGGTATCGGCCGTCGCCGGGCAGGTGCTGCCGCAGACCGAAGGGCTGACGAGCCGGACGTTCGCCGGCGGCACGGCGAGGGCCTCGGGCAACGGGTTCTCGCTCTCGGCCGACGTGCTCGTGGACCGCGACCCCGCCGACGACGCCCTCGCCCTCTCGCGCTTTCTCGTGCGCGGCTCGTGGTCCGTCCTCCCCCGGCTCCGGCTGCGTGCGCGCTACTACCACCGGCGGCCGTACATCCTCTTCGAGACGATTCAGGTGCTGCGCGACGCGAGCGATCGTCTCGGCGGCGGCCTCTCGTACACGCTCGGCGGGCGGACCTTCGGCGGCACCGTCCTCCGCGCCGACCTCTCCCGCTCGACGCGCACCGGCGACGAGGCGAGCCTCACGTATTCCGGCGGCGTCTACGTTCCGCGCCTACCCGGTCTCGGCGTCGGGCTCAACGCGACGGGGAGCGTGTGGACGCGCGACGGGCAGCAGTCGCTCTACGCGCTCGCGTCCGTCACGCGCTCGCTCGGGCGGGCGTACGTCAGCCTCGGCTACCAATTCCAGCAGACGCCGCTCCTCACCGAGTCGCTCACGACGCACGGGATCGAGGGCACGCTGCAGATCCCGCTCATGGACAACGTCTCGGCGACGGTCCAAGTCAACGGCAGCTTCGGCGAGACGATCTCGAACGCCCGCCTCTACACTGGCCTCTGGTGGCGCTTGTGAACGACGAATGACGAGGTACGAATGACGAACGCTTCGTTCGCCGCTCCCTCGTAACTCGTCGTTCGCAGCTCGACACTCGAACTCATGGACCTCCTCATCATCCTCGCTGTCGCGTTCGTGCTCACCGCTGTGGCGGTGGTGCCGTTCTTGCGGAAGCGTCGGGGGCACGAGCGCCGCGCCGAGCGGGCCGAGCAGAAGGCCGAGGAGTACGGGCTCCACGTCCCCGCCTCACTCCACCCCGTCGTCGACCTCTCGAAGTGCCTCGGGTGCGGGGCCTGCACCGCCGTCTGTCCCGAGGGCGACGTGCTCGGCCTCATCGGCGGGCAGGCGCAGCCGATCCAGCCCGCGCGATGCGTCGGCCACGGCCTCTGCCAGCGCTCCTGCCCCACCGACGCCATCTCGCTCGTCTTCGGGACCGCCGAGCGCGGTGTCGACATCCCGCGCATCCAGGGCAACTTCGAGACGAACGTGCCCGGCCTCTACATCGTCGGCGAGCTCGGCGGGATGGGGCTTGTGCGCAACGCCTTCGAGCAGGGGCGGCAGTGCATCGAGGGCATCGTCGCCGAGAAACGAGCGAAGCCGGACGGCGCGCTCGACGTGCTCATCGTCGGGAGCGGGCCGGCGGGGCTCTCGGCCTCCGTCAACGCCGCGCACCACGGGCTCGACTTCGTCACCGTCGACAAGGAGCCCGACCTCGGCGGGACCGTCCGCCATTACCCGCGCCGCAAGCTCGTGATGACGAGCCCGATCACGGTCCCCGGCTACGGCAAGATCGACGCGCGGGAGATCCAGAAAGAAGACCTCGTGTCGCGGTGGAACGACCTCGCCGAACACGCCGGGCTGACGATCAACACGGGCGAGACCGTCTCCGCCATCACCCCGACCGACGGCGATTGCTTCACGGTCGAGACGAACGCGCGGTCGTACCACACGCGGCGCGTCGTGCTCGCGATCGGGCGGCGCGGCATCCCCCGGAAGCTCGGGATTCCCGGCGAGGAGGGCGACCACGTCTACTACAGCCTCGCCGAGCCCGAGCACTTCGCCGGGCAGCGCGTCGTGATCGTCGGCGGCGGCGACTCGGCCGTCGAGGCGGCGATGATGCTCGCCGACGTGGGGGCGACGGTCCGCCTCTCGTACCGCAAGTCCACCCTCTCGCGCATCAAGCCCGGCAACCACGACCGCATCGAAGCCGCGATTGCTGACGGCCGCGTCGAGCCGCTGTGGGAGACGGAGCTCGCGCGGATCGAGCCCGACGCCGTCGTCTACACCGACGCCGACGGGAACGAGCACACGCTCCCGAACGACGAGGTCTTCATCTTCATCGGCGGCGAGCTTCCGAAGAAGTTTCTCGAAGCGTGCGGGATCAAGATGGACACGAAGTTCGGCCGCCCCTGACCGGCCCCGTGCCCCACGGTTACGCTGCGAGAAGAATGGCCGAAGGGGGACGATGAGCGACCGCCTGCGCGTTAGCCCCTCCTCGCCTGTCGCCGTATGTTACCGCAAACCCAACCCCCGTTCCCATGCGCGCGCTCCGTCTCCCCGTCCTCCTCTCCGCCGTCGTGCTCCTCGCCCTCTCGGGCTGCCGCAGCGAGGCCCAGACGCCGACGGTGACCGTCTACAAATCGCCGACGTGCGGGTGCTGCGTGCTGTGGGCCGACCACATGACCGCGTCCGGCTTCACCGTCGAAAGCGTCGACGTGGCGAGCATGGACGACGTGAAGGCCCGCCTCGGCGTGCCGAACACGCTCGCCTCCTGCCACACCGCCGTCGTCGGCGACTACGTGGTCGAGGGCCACGTCCCGGCCGAGGACGTGGAGCGCTTGCTAGCCGAGCAGCCCGACGCCGCCGGCCTCGCCGTGCCGGGGATGCCGATTGGCTCGCCGGGGATGGAGGTCGAGGGCCGACCGGCCGACAGCTACGACGTGTTCCTCTTCACACGGGACGGCCGCGCGAGCGTGTTCTCGCACCACTGACCGTCACTACTTCTCCCGAATATCTGGTTATGTGCCTCGGGGCACCTTGTCGTCAACATGAACAGGATTCTGCTGCTCGCCACCGCCGCCGCGCTCACCTGCTCCGCTACCGCTACGGCGCAGCATGCAGACTCGCTCAACGGCGCCGCAAAGGTGCTGCTTGAGCGAGAAGACTACGTGGCTGCTGTGCCCGCTCTTCGGGAGGCAGCAGAAGCCGGACATCCTGAAGCTCAGTACAACCTCGGGTGGGCACTGATCGAGGGCGCTGGTACTGTCGCCGATCCGGTTGAGGCGAACCGATGGTTGCGGAGCGCGGCGGAGCAAGGGTGGGTAGACGCGCAGTTCAAGCTCGGCTACAGCTACGCGCTCGGCCGAGGTACAGAGCAGAACATGACCAAAGCGTTCCGGTGGTTCGAGACGGCAGCGGAGAACGGCGATGCCGAGGCACAGTTCTTCATCATTGGCATGCTGATGGAAGGTCAGGGCGTGGAGGTGGACCTCGGCCGAGCGCTGGAGTGGGCCGAGCGTTTAGCCGTACAGGAGACCCCGGAGGATCTCCGTATCAGCGGAACTATCACTAACGCCCGCCTGAACCTCGCCCGGATGTATCTCAATGGCGAGCGCGGCGTGGAGCGCGACCCGTTGGAGGCTTACATGTGGCTGCTCATTGCAAACGAGAACAAGATTGACCTCTCGGTGCTGGTCCAGCAGCAGATGATCCGGGATGTCCAAGCGCTGCAAGAAGAACTAGAGTCTGCAGAGCAGGAGCAGGCTCGACAAGAAGCAGTAACCATGCTCGGGCGACCCCTCACCAACCTCGTCAACCTACACGAACAGGAGATATAACCGCTTTGGATGAGCCGGATTGATAGGTGATGGATCCGACCCGGTCTGTACCCAACCCATGGTAAGAGCTTCCGAAGAAGAGGCTGGCGTAGCTTCCCCGCCTTCGCCCGCTGCCCTGCTCCCTGTGCCCTCTCTCGCCGACGCCCGCCCTCGCTTTTCCCCCGCCGACGTCGAGCAGATCGTCTGTGACCGCTACGGGCTCGCGGCGACGGCCTCGCCCCTCCCGAGCGACCGCGACCAGAACTTTTTGCTGCGGCGCGACGGCAAACCTGTCGCGGTGCTGAAGGTCGCGAGCGCGGCCGAAGATCGGGGGATGCTGGAGATGCAGGCAGCGATGATGGCGCGGCTCGAAGCCTGCGGCGTGCCTGCGCCCCGCGTCCGGCCGAGCAGGGAGGGCGAGCGCCTCCTCTCGGTCGAAGCGGACGGGCGGACGCACCTCGCGTGGCTGGTGTCGTACCTCCCCGGCGTCCCGCTCGCCGAGGTCAGCCCGCACAGCCCCGGCCTGCTCCGGTCGCTCGGCCACACGCTCGGCCGGCTCGGCGCGTGTCTCGCCGACTTCGACCACGCCGCCGCGCACCGGACGTTCGACTGGGACCTGCGGCACGCGCCGACCGTCATCCGCCGCCACCTCGGGCACGTACGCGATGCCGAGCGGCGGGCGCTCGTCGGGCGCTTCCTCGACCGGTTCGAGCGGGACACGGCGATGCTCCTCTCCCGCCTCCGCACGAGCGTCATCCACGGCGATGCGAACGATTTCAACGTGCTCGTCGGCCCGCCAACGACGGCCGAGCGCGAGGTCGTCGGGCTGATCGACTTCGGCGACGTGGTGCACTCGTACACCGTCGCTGACCCCGCGATTGCGGCGGCGTACGCGATGCTCGACAAGCCGGACCCGGTCGCGGCGGCGGCGCACGTCGCGGCGGGCTACCACGCGGCGCACCCTCTCACCGAGGCCGAGATCGAAGCCCTCTTCCCGCTCGTGACGATGCGACTCTGCGTGAGCGTGGCGATGTCGGCGTTCCGGCAGACGGCCGAGCCGGACGACGCGTACCTCACGATCAGCGAGCGGCCGGCGTGGGACCTGCTCGAACGGCTCGACGCTGTCCCTCCACAGTGGGCACACCTCCGCCTCCGCGCGGCGTGCGGGTTCGAGCCGAGTCCGTCGTCGCCCGCCGTCGTCGCGTGGCTGCGGGCGCACGCGGACGAGATCGCGCCCGTCGTCGCGCCCGACCCGAGCCGGTCGCCCGTCGTCGTGTTCGACTTCAGCGTGGGCAGCACGGACTGGAGCACGGCCGCGCTCTCGACGCCGATGCTCGCCGCCGACGTGCTGACCGAGCGGATGCGGGCGGCGGGCGCCAAGGTCGGCGTGGGCCGCTACGACGAGGCGCGGCTGGTCTATTCCGGCGCGCAGTTCCGCACGTCGGGCGGCCCGCCGCGCACGATCCACATCGGCATGGACCTGTTCCAACCGGCCGGCGCGCCCCTCTTCGCCCCGCTCGACGGCGTCGTGCACAGCTTCGCCGACAATGACCTCCCGCTCGACTACGGCCCGACGATCATCCTCGAACACCGGCCCGACGACTGCCCGCCATTCTTCACGCTCTACGGCCACCTCAGCGCCGATTCGCTCGACGGGCTCGAAGATGGGCAAGCGGTGCGGAAGGGCGAGCGCTTCGCCGCGCTCGGCGCGCCCGACGAGAACGGCGGCTGGGCGCCGCACCTCCACTTCCAACTCATCACCGACCTCCTCGGTGCGCGCGGCGACTTCCCCGGCGTCGGCGGGGCCGACGAGCGGGACGTGTGGCGGAGCCTCTGCCCGGACCCGAACCTCCTGCTTCGCATCCCCGCCGAGGCATTCCCCCCGCGCGAGCCCACGCACGACGCGATCCTCGACGCGCGGCGGGAGCGGCTCGGCCCGTCGCTCAGCGTGTCGTACCGACAGCCGCTCCACATCGTGCGCGGGGCCGGGACGTACCTCTACGACGCCGACGGGCGAGCCTACCTCGACTGCGTCAACAACGTCTGCCACGTCGGGCATGCGCACCCGCGCGTCGTCGCGGCGGCGGCCGAGCAGATGGCGACGCTGAACACGAATACGCGTTACCTCCACCCAACTATCGTCGCCTATGCCGAGCGGCTGACAGCGCTGCTGCCGGACCCGCTCTCGGTCTGCTTCTTCGTCAACAGCGGCAGCGAAGCGAACGACCTCGCCCTCCGCCTCGCCCGGACGCACACCGCCGCGCAGGGCGTCGTCGCGCTCGACGGCGCGTACCACGGCCATACCGCCGCGCTCATCGACGTGAGCCCGTACAAGCACGACGGCCCCGGTGGCGCGGGCGCTCCGCCCCACGTCCGCATCGCCCCGATGCCGGACGTGTATCGTGGGCTGCATCGTGATTCCGATGCGAGTGCACGCTACGCGGAGCACGTTGCCGACGCTGTCGCCGAGCTGCAGCCCCGGCACGGCGTCGCCGCGTTCATCGCCGAGTCGGTGCTGAGCTGCGGCGGGCAGATCGTGCTGCCAGACGGCTTTCTCGCCGAGGCGTACCGGCACGTGCGGGCCGCCGGTGGCGTCTGCATCGCCGACGAAGTGCAGGTCGGGTTCGGCCGCGTCGGCAGTCACTTCTGGGGATTCGAGACGCAGGGCGTCGTGCCCGACATCGTCACGCTTGGCAAACCGATCGGGAACGGGCACCCGCTCGCAGCGGTCGTGACGACACCCGAAATCGCGGCCTCGTTCGCGAACGGGATGGAGTATTTCAACACGTTCGGCGGGAATCCCGTCTCGTGCGCCGTCGGCCTCGCCGTGCTCGACGTGCTCCGCGACGAGGGCTTGCAGGCCCGCGCCCTCCGCGTCGGTAGTTACCTGAAAGACCGGCTCGACGCGCTCCGCGACCGCCACGCCATCGTCGGCGACGTGCGCGGGCTCGGGCTGTTTCTCGGGATCGAACTCGTGCTCGGCCGTGACACGCGCGCGCCGGCTCCCGCGCAGGCGACGTACCTCGTCGAGCGAATGCGCGAGCACGGCGTCCTCCTCAGCACGGACGGCCCACTCCACAACGTCATCAAGATCAAGCCGCCGCTCCCCTTCGGCGAGGCCGAGGCCGACCGCCTCGCCGACACGCTCGACCGCGTGCTCGGCGAGGATTTCCTCCGTGCGTGACCGGCATCTCGGCACGCGCATGAAGGAAACCGTCATCTCGACCGAGCGCAGACACGCAGGTCGGAGCGAGCGGAGAGATCTCCCCTCGCGATAGGCTGTGACGTGGGAGATCCCTCGGCTGCGCTCGGGATGACATGGTTGAGGTTATGCTGTGCACTGATAGACGACACAGAAAAGCCCGACTGCCGTGGTGGAAGCAGCCGGGCTCGTGGTGGATCGGTGCGCTGGTCAGCGCAAGCTGTTGACGAGCACGAGGTCGACGCGCCCGTCGGCGTCATAGTCGGTCAACTCGGCGAGCGGCCCACGGCTGTCGCGGAGTTGGAGCACGCGGACGTCGCGGGAAGGCCGCACCCACCGGCCGACGATGGGGCCGCTCGCGACGCTCCCGAGGTCGCGCATCGTGGACCGGCCGAGAACCTCGCCGAGCACGCGCTGATCGAGCGTGGCGCGGCGGCGGTCCCGATCACTGCGCGGGGTGCCGAAGATGATGTCTTCGATCGTACGTCGCTCCCATCGGGCTTCGCGGCGGTCGATGCGGCGATCGACGCGCCGGTTGATCCGGCGGTCGTAGCGCGGTGTGGCGAAGCCTTTCTCGTAGCACCAGCGCATGCCCTTCGTCGGATGGCCCTGCCCGTTGCGGCAGAACTTCGGCCCCTTGTCGTTCCGCCGGTCGTCGCGGCGTTCGTACCGGTCGTCGTAGCGGTCGTCGCGGCGTTCGTAGCGGTCGTCGCGGGCGTCACGCCGGTTATCGCGCCGGTCGGGCGCGGAGCGGATGCTGCCGTCGGCGCGGTCGGAGCCGGCGGCCCAGCCCCACCACCCGTCGTCGGTGCGGGACTGCGCGTGGGATTCGGAGGGGAAAGCGGCGAAGACGAAGGCCGCGGCGAGTAGAACGCTCAGTCGGTGCATGGCGGGAGTCGGTTGGGGTGGGAGCCAGCGAGCATGCAACCCGTGGTCCAACAGGAGAGGGAGGGCTTTCGCGCGGGACCGGGCTGCGATTCGTACCAAATACTAGACAACCCTGAACGGGCGGAAGGCCGGGTTAGCGGCGGGCGCGGGCGCGGATACTGGCGTACTGTCCGTCGTTCGTCGTGAGGCCGCGGGTCGGATACTTCCGCGCCTCGCGGCGGACATCCCGGATCCGGTCTTCCGTGAGCGGGTGCGTCGAGAAGAACTGCTCGACGGAGCCCGGGCTGCGCTGCCGGTCGGCGATGAGCTTCTGGAACATCGTCGCCATGCCCTCCGGGTTGTAGCCGGCGCGGGCCATGTAGCGGACGCCGAGTTGGTCGGCCTCGCGCTCCGCGTCACGGGAGAACTTGGCGATCGCGCCGCCGCCCGCGATTTGAGCGGCGATCTGCCCCGCCAAGCCCGGATCCTGACCGAGCAGGATGGCCGCGCCCGCGTTCAGTCCGTAGGCGCTCGTGAGCCGCTCCGTACCGTGGCGTTCGACGCCGTGCGCGATCTCGTGCGCGATCACGCCGGCCAATTCCGCCGTGTTGTCAGCCGCCGCGATCAGCCCGGTGTGGACATAAACGAGGCCGCCGGGCACGTTGAACGCGTTGATCGCATCGTCCTCGACGACGTGGAAGCGCCACGGCAGGTTCGCGAACTCCGTCTGCGCGACGATGCGCTGGCCGAGTTGGTCGACGTACCGGTTCAGCGTCCGGTCGTTCGAGAGGCGGACCTGCTGCGCCACGTCGCGCTCGAGCTGCTCGCCCATCTGCCACTCCTCTTCGAGCGAGACGAGGTTGAAGTCATTGAGCCCGAGCGAGGCACAGCCGGCGAGCGGGAGGCTGACGAGCGCCAGCAGGAGGAAGAGAGAAGGGATAGAAAGGCGTCGCATGGGGAGAGAGGTTGGTGGTGGATGCACCGAGCATGCAAACCCCTTGCCGTTCCTCGACCCCCTGCCGCGCTTGCCGTCGCTTCGCTCCTAGCTTCGCGCGGCGGTCCCTGCCCTCGTCAAGGGGGACAGCTTTTCGCGTCGGGGAGCGCAGCGACCACGCGAAAAGCGGGGGGTCCGCTCATGGCTCGTCGGTCGGCTCTTCGTAGAGCCAGAAGTACCACACGACCCACGCCGCCGCAGCGACACCGACGAGCGTGACGATCCAAGCAGTAGTGTCCATCGGTCAGGGCGCGCCGAGTTGGAAGCGGCGCAGGCGCAGGCTGTTGGTGACGACGGAGACGGACGAGAGCGCCATCGCCGCCGAGGCGAAGATCGGCGAGAGGAGGAGGCCGAAGAAGGGGTAGAGCACGCCCGCCGCGAGCGGGATGCCGATGACGTTGTAGACGAACGCGAAGAAGAGGTTCTGCTTGATCGTCCGCAGCGTGCGCCCGGAGAGCCGGAACGCATCGGCGACGGCGCCGAGGCTGTCGCGCATCAGCGTCACGTCGCTCGCTTCGATGGCGATGTCGGTCCCCGCGCCCATCGCCACGCCGACATCCGCGGCGGCGAGCGCGGGCGCGTCGTTGATCCCGTCACCTACCATCGCTACGACGCGGCCCTCGCGCTGATACCGCCGCACGACCTCGGCTTTGTCGGCCGGGCGGACGTTCGCCTCGACGCGCTCGATTCCGACCTCGGCCGCCACGGCGCGGGCCGACGCCTCGGCGTCGCCCGTCACCATCACGACCTCCAGCCCGAGATCGCGAAGTGCCTGAACAGCGGCCTTCGACGTGGCCCGCACGGTGTCGGCGACGGCGAGCACGCCCGCGGCCGACCCGTCCACGGCGACGCGGACGACGGTTTTGCCCGACGCAGCGAGGTCGGCGTCGAACCCGTCGAGACTGGCTTGCTCGATGCCGTGCTCGGACAGGAAATCGCGGTTGCCGATGAGAACGGCCCGGCCGCCGACCGTCGCATCGATGCCGAGCCCGGTCTGCGATTGGAACGCTTCGACGGCGGGCAGCGCGAGCCCGCGCGCTTCGGCCTCGGCCACAACGGCTGCGCCGATGGGGTGCTCGCTGCGCGACTCGGCGGCGGCCGCGAGCGCGAGCAGGTCGGTCTCGCGCCAATCGCCGACGGGCACGACATCGGTCAAGCGCGGCTCGCCCTCGGTTAGCGTCCCCGTCTTGTCGAGCAGGACGACCTCGACGGCGCGGACACGCTCGACGGCGTCGCCGCCTTTGAGCAGGATGCCGTGCTCGGCCGCCTTCCCCGTCGCCACGACAATCGCGGTCGGCGTGGCGAGGCCGAGCGCGCAGGGGCACGCGATGATGAGCACGCTGACGAACGTGAGGAGCGCGTACGCGAGGCGCGGCTCCGGCCCGAAGTCGAACCAGACGACGAACGTGGCGATCGCGATGAGGAGGACGGTGGGGACGAAGATGCCCGCCACGGTGTCGGCGAGGCGCTGGATCGGCGCTTTGCGGCCCTGCGCTTCGCGGACGAGCCGGACGATCTGCGCGAGCGTCGTGCTCTGGCCCGTCCGGCTGACGCGGAAGGTGAACGCGCCTGTGCGGTTGACCGTCGCCCCGATCACCGCATCGCCGGGCCGTTTCTCGACCGGCAGCGGCTCGCCCGTGAGCATGCTCTCGTCCACGGCCGAGGCCCCGTCGATGAGCGTCCCGTCGAGCGGCACGCGCTCGCCCGGCCGCACGACGACGACCTCGCCGACGGCGACTTCGGCGACGGGCACCTCGACCTCGCGGCCGTCGCGGACGACGCGGGCCGTGTCGGGTTGCAGCCCGATCAGCTTGCGGACGGCGGCACCCGTCTGCCCTTTCGCCCGCTCTTCAAGGGCGCGGCCCGCGAGGATGAGCGTGATGATGACGGCGGCGGCCTCGAAGTACACGTCCGGCATCCGGCCCGTCGCCGCCATCCACACGCCGGGGACGAGCGTCGCGGCGACGCTGTAGCCATACGCCGTCCCGACGCCGAGCGCGACGAGCGTGTTCATGTCGGCGGCGTGGTGGCGGAACGCGCGCCACGCCCCCGTGAAGAACCCCGACCCGGCCCAGAGCACGACGGGCGTCGTGAGCGCGAGCATCAGCCAGCGCATGCCGGGGAAGTCGAGCGCGCCGTGCGCCATCGAGAGGACGACGACGGGGAGCGAGAGCAGCGCCGCGCCGATCAGCTTCCGCTTCGTCGCGCGGTAGCGGGCGGCGCGCTCGCGCTCGACGGCGTCCTCGTCCGCGTGCTCGACCTCGGCGCCGCGCGCGACGAGCCCGGCATCTTCGAGCAGGCGGACGAGCGCGTTCGGGTCGGCAACGCCGGGGACGTAATGCAGTTCAGCCACCGCAGGATCGGCGTCGGCGTCGACTTCGCTGCGGAGGAAGCCGTTCGACCGGGACAGCACCGCTTCGATGTCCGCTTCTGTCGGTGGATTCGCGGCCTCGGCGAGCGGGACGACGAGCGACTCCGTGCGGATGCCGTAGCCCGTCCGCTCGACCGTCGCCGCGAGCCGGTCGATGCCGACCTCGTCCGCGTCGTACTCGACGAGGGCCTCGCCCGTGGCGTAGTTCACGCTCGCCGAGCGGACGCCGGCCTCTCGGCCGAGCTTCTTCTCGATCCGCACGGCGCAGGCCGCGCACTCCATCCCCTCGACGGGGAGGGCGACGCGGGTCGGGCCGTCGGTGTTCGTGGCAGGGATCTGCTGAACGGGAGGTTCCATCGCGGTCGGTCGAAGGTGCCCGGGTCTAACCCTCGGTCGCACGCTCCGATCCCGGCCCGCCAAGCGTTCACACAAAACCCCACCCGCGTTACGGCGCGGGCGGGGTTGGCTGACGCGGGGCGAGGCCGGAGCCGTCGCCGGGGAGGCGCTACCGCGTCAGCACGGTCTTGCGGACGACGCGCCCTGCGCCCTCCACATCGAGCGTCACGAAGTAGACACCGTTGGAGAGGCCCGAGGCATCGAGCGTCTCGGTGTGCGTGCCCGCCGCACGCGAGGCGTCGGCGAGGCGGCGGACTTCGCGGCCACGCACGTCAAGTACCGTCAGCGTCACGTGGGCCGAGCGGTCGAGCGTATAGCGCACGGTCGCCTGCGCCGCGAACGGGTTGGGGTAGACGGCGTCGAATTCGAAGCCGAGCGGCGCGGCATTGCCCTCACTCGCCACCGGGTTCTGAACGCCGAGCACGACGACGCGGGAGGCGACGAGCGTGGCCTGCGCGCCGGGCGCGCCGGACACCCGCACGGCCTGGCCGCTTGCGAGAGCGCCGGGGTCGAACACGGCCCCGGACTCATCCACGAACAGCACGTCGGCGGCGTAGTCTACGCGGAGGCCGGGGAGTCCAAACGTGGCCGTCCCCGTCGTCGCGACACGGCCGGCGGCGCGGCCGGAAGGCTCGACCTCGATCCGCGTCGCGCGGCGGACGCCGCCCTCGGCCACGAAGGCGTCGACATCGACGCGCTGGCCGGGCACGAGGTCGGCGAGCGTGATCGGGGCATCGCCGGGGCCGACGATGACGGTCGCTTCGTCCACGAGGAAGGCGATCCCGATCACGTCCACGGTCGACGTCCCGACGGAAGTCACGGCGGCCTGGAGCCGGATCAGGTTCGCCGGGTCGTCGTCGCGCTCGATGCGGAGCGCGGTAAGGCTGCCGTCGGCTTCGAGCCGGGCGTCCACCTCCACCACGTCGCCCGCGGCGAGGTCGCCGAGCGCGATGGGCTCGTCGTCGAGCCCGAGGATGGGCGTCGTCGGGAGGACGAGGAACGCCCGGCCGAGCACGACGATCATCTCGTCGCCGACGGAGCCGAGCGCCGCCTTCAGCTCGACCTCGTCGTCGTTGTTCATGCCGTCCTCTACCTCGATCCGCGTGGCGACGAGGGCGCCGCCCGCATTCGTCCCGTGGACCTCTACGACGAGCCCGATCGTCAGTTCGGAGAACAGGATCGGCTCGTCCTCGTCGCCCCGGATGACGGTGGCATCGGTCACGGCGAAGGTCAGGCCGAGCACGGTGATGGTGGCATCGCCCAGGTCTTCGATGGCCCCCTCGACTTCGATCTCGTCGTCGTCGAAGTCCTCCACCTCGATCTCCCTGGCGACGAGCGTGCCGTCCGCCGCGTAGAACCCCTCGACCTCGACGAGCTGCCCGACCGCGAGGTCGGCGAACGTCAGTTCGATGTCGTCGCCCTCGATCTCGGTGTCGTCCGTGACGGAGAACGTGAAGCCGCCGACGGTGAGCGAAGCGTCGCCGAGCGCTTCGATCGTGCCTTCGACGTCGACCTCCTGCTCGTCGGATTCGTCCACCTCGATCTCGTCGGCGACGAGGGCGCCCGAGGCGTCGTAATGGCCTTCGACTTCAGCGAACTGCCCGACGGCAAGGTCCTCGAAGCTGATGTCTCCGTCGTCGCCC
Source organism: Rhodothermales bacterium (assembly GCA_039944855.1). NCBI lineage: Bacteria > Pseudomonadati > Rhodothermota > Rhodothermia > Rhodothermales > Rhodothermales bacterium. The sequence goes on from JBDUXZ010000037.1 coordinate 183,996, forward strand.
TCGATCTCCGTGGCGCCGGTGATGAGGAAGAACAGGCCGCTGACCGTCAGGCCGTCGTCTGCGAGCGCCGTGATGAGGCCTTCGACTTCGACCTCGTCTCCTCCATCATCGTCGTCTTCGACCTCGATCTCTTCCGCGACGAGCGTGCCGTCGGCGGTGTAAAAGCCTTCGACCTCGACGAACTGCCCGACGGCGAGGTCCTCGAAGCCGACGTCGCCGTCGCCGCCGTCGATCTCCGTGGCGGCGGTGACGAGGAACGTGAAGCCGCCGACGGTGAGCGTCTCGTCGCCGAGTGCTTCGATGACGCCCTCGACCTCGACTTCATCGTCGTCGGCACGGGCCGGCGGGGCGGACAGAACGCTGAGCCCGAAGAGGGTCAGCAGGAGCAGGGAGCGTAACCGTGGGGAGTACATAGCAGGAGGGGGTTGGTGGAGACCGGACGACGGCCCGGAAGAGTTAGCGTCACGGAGGTCTTTTGCAAGGGCGATGCCGAGTCGGCTCGTCTCCTCCCAAAACCGCCCACAAAAGCCCATTTCGCCTCTATTCGTTCCAACGAGCACCCGCCCTCGGCCCCTCCCCTGCGGCGCTGCGCACGGCCTGCACAAAGCCTGCACACGTCCTGCGCACCCGGTGCCCCCGCCTCCCGGGCGTGTTCCGGCGCTCGGACGCAGGCTCTGCTCTTCCTTTCTCATCATATTCCTACCGATGAATTCTATGAACACCCGCATCCAGCAGCCGCGGGAGTCCTCCTCTCCCGGTGCCCAAAAGGCATTCGCGCCGCCGTCGCTCGATCGGCTCGGCATGTTCGGGTTTGCACGGATCGTCTCTTGACGAACCCACCGCCGGATATTAGCCTGTGTGCCGCTGGTACGCCCCGCGTAGCACCGATGCCGCTCGGGGTGGTGGGCAGGGCATAGCAGATTGGCCTGACGCCTAAAGGTGTGGCTCCTACATTGATACCCCCGGCTCACTCTCCTCTCCCTTCATGCGCCTCGCCGCTGCCCTCCTCGCTTTCCTCTTCACCGAGGTCGCTGCCCAACCCGGCACGCTCGACGCCTCCTTCGGTGACGGAGGCATCGTCACCACGAACGTCGGCGCTTCCTTCTACCAGGTTGGACGCGACGTCGTCACCCAGCCCGACGGGAAGATCGTCGTGGCCGCCGTGTTGGAGACGTCCTCGGCCGAGGGCAGGGTCCTCGTCCGCTACCTCCCCGACGGCACACTCGACCCCGACTTCGGTGACGGCGGCGTCGCGCTCCTGCCCCCCGGCGATCTCGACTTCTCGCTCTCCCTCGCCCTCCATCCCGACGGGGCCCTCATCGCGGTCTACTCGGGCCCGCCCTTCGTCGTCGCCCGCATCCTCCCCAACGGCACACCCGATCCCTCTTTCGGTGAGAACGGCGTCGTGTCCACCCACATCGGGGAGAGCGGCGGCATCGCCTCCGGGGTCGTCGTCCAACCCGATGGCCGCATCCTCGTTGCCGGTCGCGCACGCGACGATGGCTCGCGCTACGTCGCTGTCGTCCGCTATCTCCCCGACGGCGGGCTCGACCCCGCCTTCGGCGACGGCGGCGTAGCCACTTTTTCCAGCGCGCCCTTTGGCGACGGGGTCGCCGCCGCGCTGGTCCTGCAAGAGGATGGGAAGATCGTCCTAGCCGGATTCACCGGCGACTCCCCTCGGCAGGTCGCCGTGCTTCGTCTCTCCCCGAGCGGCCTCCTCGATGGGGGCTTCGGCGCGGGCGGCCTCGCCGTGGCTTCAATCGGATCGGAGGCCGTAGCAGAGGCCGTCGCGATCCAGAGCGACGGCCGAATCGTCGCCGCAGGCTACGCGCGCGAAGCGGAGCAGCCCGCTGACTTCGCCGTCGTCCGTTTCCTGCCGGACGGAGCGCTGGACGCTGCCTTCGGTGAGGGGGGCACCGTCGTCACTGCGCTCAGCGGGGGCACCGATCTCGCGCAGGACGTGCTCGTGCAGCCCGACGGGAAGCTTGTGGCTGCGGGCTACACCAGCAACGAGCCCGGGCAGTCCACCGAGCAGCGCTTCGCCCTCGTTCGCTTCCTCTCCGACGGCACCCCCGATCCCGCCTTCGGCGGCGACGGCATCGTTACCGAGCCCGGTGGCGCAGAGGACGACATCTACGTCCAGGCGTGCGGTCTCACTCTCGGCGTGGACGACCGCCTCATCGCTGCCGGGATGAGCGGGAGCGCCGTTGTCGTAGCGCGTTTCGAGCCTGATGGTACGCTCGACGCCGACTTCGGCGAGGACGGAGTCGTGCGGAGCACTGGCCTCGGGCCGGGCGACGACCACGCCCGGACCCTCCTGATCCAGCCCGACGGAAAGCTGATCGTGGTTGGGCATGCCGACACCCATGACGACGGACTTTCGCCGAGGTCCTCCATCATTGTAGCACGCTACGAGGAGACCGGGGCGCTCGACGCCACCTTCGGCGCCGAGGGCACGACCGCCACCCGCACGCCCGGCCCCCTCTCCTACGTGGCCGACGCCGTGCTACAGCCCGACGGCAGGGTCGTCGTTGGGGGCTCCACCCATCGAGCGGGCGCGTCCGGGCTCGACTTCGTTCTGGCCCGCTACCTCCCCGACGGCACGCCCGATCCCGATTTCGGTGAGGGCGGAGTCGTCGCGCCGCCCATCGCACCGAACGTCTTCTCCAGCGCCGTGCTTCGAACCGACGATGGCCGGCTCATTGTCGTCGGCTATGCGGCATACGATGTCCTCCTGGCCCGCTACCTCCCCAATGGTGGCCTCGACGCCTCCTTCGGTAGCGGGGGCGTGCTCTCCGCCGATCTCGGCGGGTTGGAGCAAGTCGGGGACGCCGCGCTCCAGCCCGACGGGAAGATCATTGTCGTGGGACGACGCCTTGATTCCTGTTGCCCATACGAAGGCCTCGCTCTCTTCGTCGCTCGTTTAGAACCCAACGGCTCACTCGATGCGTCCTTCGGCGAGGATGGGGTGGTGATTCTGCCGGAAAAGGGGGCCTCGGCTGTAGCCTTGCAAGGGGATGGTCGGATCATCGTGGGGGGATGGAGCAACGGGTTCGCCGTCTTCGGGTTCAGCCCCAACGGGGCACTCGAGTGGAGTCGGACCGTGGGAGCGGGGTCGTCGGCCAGAGCCGTGGCCGTGCAGCCCGACGGCCGCATCGTGGCAACGGGGAGCACCAGTGACGGCGCGCTGATAACGGCCCGCCTCCTCCCCGGCGGCACGTTAGACACCGCCTTCGGCACCGGCGGCTACATCATCACCGCCACTGGCACGGGCGCGTACTACGATGCCCCTGCTGATGTCGCCGTCCACCCGAATGAGCGGATCGTCGTGACTGGGAGTACGTGGAGCGAGCTCGACTACGACCTCGTGCTCCTCGCCTATGAGGCGGGCGAGTTCGTGGCCGCCGAGTCCCCCGTAGCGATCGGAGACGCCGCCCGCCTGTCTGTGTGGCCGAACCCCGCATGGGGTGCTGCCACGGTCGCCATCACCGCGGCGCAGCGCGGCGTCGTTCGTGTGACGGTTTACGACGTGCTCGGCCGCCGCGTCGCCCTCCTCCACGACGGCCCGCTCCCGGCGGGGGAGCACCGGATCGCCCTCGATGGCTCCGACCTCCCGAGCGGGATTTACCTCGTCCGTGCCACCTTCGGCGGCCTCCATCTCACCCGCCGAGTAACGATAGCGCGGTGAACACGACCTCCGTCGGGCTGCTGGAAGGGCACGCATCGTCGCCCAGTGCGGTATTCTCCAGGCCATCGGTAGCTAGACCGCCACCGCTGGACTACGCACGCGCCCCAACGAAAAAGCCGGGCCCGATCCATGAGGACCCGGCCCGGCTTGGCGGAGGAGGAGGGATTCGAACCCTCGGTACCCAGAAGGGCACTCCGGTTTTCGAGACCGGCCCGTTCGACCACTCCGGCACCCCTCCGCTGCAAAAATACGCTGGCTCGGTAGCGGAGCGCAAGAAGGCTTGTTTAAGATGAGCGCTCAGCGCGCCACGAGCGCGACGCTGCCGCTACCGGTGCGGACCTTCAGCGGCTGCCCGCCGCCGCCGATCTGCCCCTCGGCGCTGCGGCGCTTGACCTCGCCCGCGAACCGGAAGTCCCGGTCGATGCGGATGGAGCCGCCCTGGATGTCCACATCTGCCGCGAGCGAGGCCGGGGCGACCAAGCGGACGCCGCCGCTGCCGGTGTTCACGTCTACGGCGCCGGGCTTGGCGAGGCCGACCTCGACGTCGCCGCTGGACGTGGAAGCCGCGAGCGAGCCCTCCAACTGACCGATTTCGATGTCGCCGCTGGAACTGCTGGCCTCGGCATTCCCGCTCAGCGAGCCGATCGAGATGTCGCCCGACGACGTGTTCCCGGTGAAGCGATCCGTATCGACCCGCTCGGCTTCGAAGTCGCCGGACGACGAGGAGAACGCGACGCTCGCCCCTCGGATCGTCTCGACTTCGACGTCGCCGCTGGAGGTGCTGAACTCGGTCTCGCCCTCGATCCGGTCGGCGCTGACGTCGCCCGACGAGGTGGCGACGCCGAGCGAGCCGCGTACCGAGCCGATCTCGATGTCGCCCGACGACGTGGCGATCACGCCGTCGCCTTCGAGCGCGTCGAACGCGATGTCGCCCGATGACGTGGCGATACGGAAGTCGATCCGCTCGGGCACCGTCACCACGATGTCGAACGAGGCGCGGTTGCGTCCGCCCCAGTTGGTGCCCTCGCGCTCGGTCTTCACGACGAGCCGATCGCCCTCCTTCTGCGCGCTGAAGCGGAGGCGTTCGAACGCTTCGTCGAGGTCGCTGCCTTTGCCGTAGACCTCGACGCGCGCCTCGTTGCCCGAGCCGGAGCGGATGATGACATCGCTGCTGCTGGTGGCGACGGAGAGCGCATCGCCCGCGCGGAGCGAGAACGACTGGTCGAAGACACGGTCCCCGGACTGCCCGTAGCACGTCGGGTACAAGAGGACAACGAGCAGAAAGAGCGGTATGAGACGCTTCATGGCGGTAGGCGTTGAGCGAACAGGAATGGGGCCGGCATCGGCCGGGAGCTATCGCTCGGCGCTACGAACCGGGTGCTAAAAAGTTACCCCCCGGCTGCCGCGAACCCCGCCCGCCGACGCGCTTTTACAGCGCTCACCCCGCCGCTCCGATGCAGCCCCTCCCCCGTTCGTACTTCGCCCAGCCGACGCTCGACGTCGCCGCCGACCTCCTCGGCAAGCTGCTCGTGCGCGAGCGCGACGGCGGCACGCGGCTCGTCGGCCGCATCGTCGAGACAGAGGCGTACACCCGCGACGACCCGGCGATGCACGGCTGGAAAGCCGTCTTCGATGGCGGCGGCCTCGTCCTCCCCCAGGGCCGCGCCGCCGACCTCTTCGCCGCGCCGGGCACGGCCTACGTCTACCGGATCTACCACACGAACTGGCTGCTCAACGTGGTGACGGAGCCCGAGGGCACGGCCGGCGCGGTGCTCATCCGCGGCATCGAGCCGCTCGAAGGGGTCGACGCGATGCAGGCGAATCGGCCGCCGACGCTGAAGCGCGCGCGAGACCTCACCAACGGGCCGGGCAAGCTGACGCAAGCCCTCGACATCGCCGACGGTGCCTTCCACGGCACCGACCTCACGACGCCTCCGCTCTACTTCGCTGACGACAGCCAGCCGCCGCCCGCGGTGGAGACCTCGTCGCGGATCGGGATCTCGCGCGGGATCGACCGGATGTACCGGTTCTACGTGCCGCGCCACCCCTTCGTCTCGCCCGGCCTCCCGAGCGACATCAAGCTCGCACGCATGACGAAGCGGCGCGGTTAGCCCTCTTTGTCATTGCGAGGGGCGAAGGGACTCGTCCCGGAGCGACGAAGCAATCTCCCAACTCTAGCGGACCGGAGGAGATTGCCGCGTCGCTTCGCTCCTCGCAATGACAAGCTTGGAGTTTGGTACGGGACGTAAAAGCAGCGTTTCGCTCAGGACGCCGAGGTGGCGAGGGCTCGCACCGCGTCGGCGAGCATCCGCACCTTCGCGCTGTCCCCGGCCGATCCGGCTTGGCCGTCGAGTTCGGCAGCGAGGGCCGCGAGGGCCGCACGACGTGCGGTGCCCGTCAGGCCTTCGGCCGCCGCGAGCGCCTGCCGGGTGGCGGCGATCCGAGGGGCAACGAGCCCGTCGTGCCGCGCGAGCTGGTCGAGGTACGCCCCGGCGAGGGCGAACGTGGCGGGCCACACGAATTTCGGCTGGCCCTGCGCGTTGAGGTAGTCGAGTTGGACGGAGTTTGCCGCCGCGATCTCGTTCGCCGAGATGTACGCGCTCGGCACGAGCTCGAACACGTCGAGGCCGCGCGAGATCTCCGAGCTCACGAGGAGTCCGTTGTACCAGTAGACCGACCAGCTTCCGCCGTCCGCCATCCGGTCGGCGTCGACAGGGCCACGGTCGTAGAAGGCGATCTCGATGGGGTTATCGACGTCGGTCCAGTCGAAGACCGAGATGCCGCCCTGGTACCACGACTGCACCATCACGTCGCGGCCGGGGATGGGGATGAGCGAGCCGTTGTGGGCGACGCAGTTCTCCTGCGACGTCTGCGGGGCCGGCATCTTGTAGTAGCTGGCGAAGTCCATCTCGCCGTCGTCGAGCCGGAAGAGGGCGTTCGCGCCCCACTCCATCGGGTCGGTGGCGCGGCACTTCGGCTGGCCGCCGCCGCCCCACTCGTCGCCAAAAAGAACCTTCGTGCCGTCGTTGCTGAACGTGGCCGAGTGCCAGTAGGCGAAGTTCGAGTCGGCGACGGCGTCGAGGCGTCGCGGGGCGATGGGGTCGGAGATGTCGAGCAAGAGCCCGTAGCCCTCGCACGCGCCGCCGGCGAGGCCGATCTCGGGATACAGCGTGATGTCGTGGCACTGCGTCGGGCCGCGCTCCTCCTCATCGTCACGTCCACCGAACCGCGCCTCGATCATCGCAGGCAGCGCGGCGCGGAGGGCGGCACTGTCGGCGGCCGTGGCTGGCCCGGTCCCGCCGCGCTGCCGCACGATCTCTTCGAGCATCGGCGTGACCATCCGCGGCCACACCACGCGCTCCTGCCCGAACACGTACGCCACGAAGTCCCCGCGCTCCTTCGCCTCCGCGACCGCCGCGATGTCGGCCGGGGCCATCCCGTGCTCCGGCGGCGCCGCGAGGTCGTCGAAGATGCGCGGCGAGCTTACGATGGCGGCCTGCTCGGGCGCGGCGAGCGGCACTTTGATCACCTCGATCCGGAAGAGGGCCGAGTTCGGATCGTCCTCGGGGAAGGCCGACGAGCAGCCCGGCAGCTCCTCTTCAGGCCGCACCGAAGCCGAGCCGGAGACGTAGACGTAGACGTTCTCGTCGTCGTCGGGGTCTTTGAGGACGGAGTGCGTGTGGGAGCCGCGGCAGGTCTGCACGTTCGCGACGTACTCCGGATTCCGAATGTCGGTGATGTCGAAGATGCGGATGCCGCGCAGCCGGTCGGGGCTCACGCGGTCGGGCACGCCATCGGTTCCGCAGTCGAGCCGGCCGCCGAGGCCTTCGCCGGAGACGAAGAGGAGGTCGCCGTAGACCGACACGTCGCTCTGCGAGGCCGGGCAGACGTACTCCGTGACGAGCTTGGGCTGGCGGGGGTTCGTGAGATCCCAGACCATGATGCCGTTGTAGTTGCCCTGGATCGCATAATCGCCGGTGAAGGCGAGGTCGGAGTTGGTCTCGCCGACGAAGGCCCTCGGCGGCGGGGTCGCGGAGAGGAGGCGGAGGTTCCACGCGGCCTCCTCGGCGTCGAAGAGCCCCGCGCCCAGCCCGATGCGCGGGTCGGGACTCGGCGGGCCGGCCATCTCGGGCATCGACATCGAGGGTGTCTCGGCCGGGGCCATCGCCGGCGGCGCGCACGCGGCGAGTCCGAGGAGCGTGGCGACGAGGGCGGTCGCGAAGAGGCAGGGGCGAGCGCGAAGAAGAGCAGGCATCAGCGTCGGGACGTGTGGGAGGGGGAGAACGGAGAGGGTCAGGGCGTGTCGGCAGCGAGGCCGTCGAGCATCTGTTGCATCCGGGCGATCTCGGTGATCTGGTCCACGTTGATGTCGGAGGCGATCTTGAAGGCGGCTTCGTCCTGACCCGCCCCGTCGTGGCTGAAGAGGTCTTCGACCATCGTGACGGCGCCGCTGTGATGCTGGATCATGTACGCCAGGAAGAGCCGGTCGAAGTCGGCCCCGCGCGCAGCGGCGAGCTCTTCGAGCTGGGCCTGCGAGAGCATCCCCGGCATCGTCGTGTGGTCGTGGTGGGCGTGCGCGCCGCCGCCGTGGATCATCAGGCGCAGGCCCTCGATGTGGACCTCGGGGACGGGCTGTTCGCGGTCGCGGAGCCACGTCTGCATCGACGTGATCTCGTCCCGCTGCGCGTTGATGATGCGGGCGGCGAGGGTCTGCACGCTCGGGCTCGCCCCGTTCGCGGGTGCCAGCCGCGACATGATGAGGGCTTGCGCGTGGTGCCCGATCATCCCGGCCATGAACCGAACGTCGGCCTCGGTGAACGACGTGCGGGCCTCAGCCCGGCGCTCCCAGTAGAGCGCTTCGAGTTCGGCCTGCGCTTCGGCATCGGCGGCCGGCGTGGTGGGGGGCGATTCCACGGAGCGACTCGCGCTGCTGCACCCGGCCAGCACAAATACCAGGGCGAGGGTCGGACCGGCGAAGCGAACACGCATGGGGAGGAGAAGAGAGGCGAGAGGGACGGGACGAGCGCGCTAAAGATAGCCGCCGACGGCACATGACGCACGACGGCGGACGCCATTTCGTGAACCGCTCGTGGTGGGAACCGCACCCGCGCCCAACGTACCTTTCCGTCCCCTTTCGAACCCGATGCCGCCCCGATGCCCGACCGCCCCACCGCCGACCGCTCGTCCGAGCAGATCCGCCAGGACTTCCTCGACTTCTTCCGCGAGAAGGAGCACGAGATCGTCCCCAGCGCCCCGCTCGTCCCGCACGACGACCCGACGCTGCTGTTCATCAACGCCGGGATGAACCCGTTCAAGGACGTGTTCCTCGGCGAGGGCACGCGGCCGTACTCCCGCGTCGCCGACACGCAGAAGTGCCTCCGCGTCAGCGGCAAGCACAATGACCTCGAAGAGGTGGGCGTCGACACGTACCACCACACGTTCTTCGAGATGCTCGGCAACTGGAGCTTCGGGGACTACTTCAAAGAGGACGCGATCCGCTGGGCGTGGGAGCTGCTCGTCGACCGCTGGGGCCTCGATCCGGACCGGCTCTACGCGACCGTCCACGAGGGCGACGCCACGCTCGGCCTTGAGGCCGACGAGGAGGCGGCCGACCTGTGGAAGTCGGAGACGACGATCCCGCACGACCACGTCCTCTACGGCTCGTCGAAGGACAACTTCTGGATGATGGGCGACACCGGCCCCTGCGGCCCCTGCTCCGAACTCCACATCGACCTCCGCCCCGACGCCGAGCGCGCCGACTCGCCCGGCGCGGCGCTCGTCAACCAGGACGACCCGCGCGTGATGGAGATCTGGAACCTCGTCTTCATCCAGTACAACGCGCAGTCGGACGGTAGCCTCAAGCCGCTCGCCGCGAAGCACGTCGACACGGGGATGGGCTTCGAGCGCATCGCCGCCGTGCTCCAGGGCAAGTCGAGCAACTACGACACCGACCTCTTCGCCCCGATCCTCCAACGCCTCGCCGACCTCTCGCCGCGTGTCGAGATCGGCGGGTACGACGCGATCGGCGGGTTGCCCGAGCCCGAGGCGGCGAAGATCCGCATCGCCATGCGCGTCGTGGCTGACCACGTTCGCACGCTCGCGTTCGCGATCGCCGACGGGGCGAGCCCGAGCAACACGGGGCGCGGCTACGTCATCCGCCGGATCCTGCGCCGCGCCGTCCGCTTCGGGTACCAGGCGCTCGGCTTCCGCGAGCCGTTCCTGTGGAAGCTCGTCGAGCCGCTGAAGGAGAAGATGGGCGGCCCGTTCCCCGAACTCGCCGAGCGGCAAGACTATATCGAGCGCACGATCCGCGCCGAGGAAGAGGGCTTCCTGCGGACGCTGGAACCTGGTGTCGAGTTCTTCGACAAGTTCGCCACGTATGCGCGCGAAATAGCGTCAACGCGCAAGAAGGTTGAGGCTGATTCAGGCAACGCTGAGAAACACGCCATTGAGAAGCTTATGTTACCGAGCCTCAGAGCGATAGAAGCTGATCGTAGCGTAATGAGGGTGCTTGAAAATGCGTATTCAGATCAAGAATCAAGCTTCGCGGTATACAAAGCTGCGACTAAGCTGTGGCATGAGCAGGTGCCCGGCGAAGTCGCGTTCGTTCTCCACGACACGTACGGCTTCCCCGGCGACCTCACGGCACTGATGGCGCGCGAGGAGGGGCTGACGGTGGACGAGGCTCGCTTCTCCGAACTCATGGAGGAGCAGCGTGAGCGCGCCCGTGCCGCCGGCAGCTTCGGCGCGGACCACAGCAAGGTCGGCGCGTGGGAGACGGTGTCCGAGGGAGAGCACTCCCGCTTCGTCGGCTACGACGCGACCGAAGTCGAGGGCGCACAGATTCGCCGGATGCGCTCCTTCGGCGAGGGCGAGAACGAAGTGCACGAGGTCGTCCTTGACCGGACGCCGTTCTATGCCGAGAGCGGCGGGCAGATCGGTGACACGGGCACGCTCACCGTCGGCGGCGAGACGATCCGCGTGACCGACACCCGCAAGTCGGACGACGGCAGTGTGGCCCACACCGTCGACCGGCTGCCGGCGGACCCGAGCGCCCCCGTCACGGCCACCGTCACCGCGAGTACGCGCCGCGAGACGGTGAAGCACCACACGGCGACGCACCTCCTCCACGCCGCCCTCCGCGAAACGCTCGGCGAGCACGTCCAGCAGAAAGGCTCACTCGTCGCGCCCGACCGGCTCCGGTTCGACTTCTCGCACTTCGAGCGCGTCACGCCCGAAGAGCAGCGCCGGATCGAGCGCCGCGTCAACGAACTCATCCAGCAGAACATCGAGGGCTGTATCGAGACTGATGTCCCGATTGCCGAGGCGAAACAGCGCGGGGCGATGGCCCTGTTTGGCGAGAAGTACGGCGACACCGTCCGCGTCGTCACGTTCGGGCCGGAGGTGTCGGTGGAGTTGTGCGGCGGGACGCACGTCGGCGCGACGGGCGAGATCGGGCTGTTCCGCATCACGAGCGAGGGCTCGGTGGCGAGCGGTGTCCGCCGGATCGAGGCCGTCGCCGGCGAGGCCGCGCTCGACTGGCTCGACGCGCAGATCGCCTCGCTCGACGCCGTGCGGGGGCAGTTCAAGTCGCTCCAGAAGCCCATCGAAGAGGCCGTCGCCGAGACGCTCGACGAGGTCAAGGCATTAGAGAAAGAAGTCGCCGCGCTCAAGCAGGCCGAAGCCGCCTCCGGCCTCGACCGACTCCTCGACGCCGCGCAAGACATCGACGGCGTCCGCCTCGTCACGGGGGATCTCGGCGCGGCCGACATGGACACGCTCCGCGAGGCCGCGACGCAGTTCCGCGACACGCTCGGCGCGAACGCCGTCGCCGTCCTCGGCGCGGCCGACCCCGAGGGCGGGAAGGTCTACCTCTCGGCGAGCGTCTCCGACGACCTCGTCGGGCGCGGCGTGCAGGCGGGCACGCTCGTCGGCACGCTCGCGAAGCTCGTCGGCGGCGGCGGCGGCGGGCGGCCGACGCTCGCCACGGCGGGCGGGAAGCAGCCGGAGAACCTGCCGGACGCGCTCGGCGCAGCGGCCGATACGCTGCGGGCGATGCTGTAGCAGACCCCCCGCACGTTGCGCCATCACTCGCTGCGCTCGCTCAGGGCGCAACGTGCTGTCCCCCTTGAAGGGGGACAGCTTTTCGCGTGATGGAGCGTAGCGACACGCGCGGAAAGCGGGGGTCCGACTACTACCTCCGCTATCACCGCGTTAGCGCCGCGGTTTCAAGGGCGTGTGCGGTTTGCACCCGGCGCCGGTATGACGCTATCATTCGGCAAGTTGACCCGGCGCTCGCCGCCTTCACTCCCCGATTCGAGGTGCTCCCTTGCCCTACCGCTACCCCGCCGCGCTCGTCGCCGCGCTGTTCCTCTTCGCCTCCGCCGCGCTCGCGCAGAAGCCCGAGGCCCGCTCCCCGCTCGAAGTCGGCGCCGACCGTGCCGAGACGCTCGCCCGCGCCAACGCCGACCGGCAGGTCGCGCCCGACGGCACGCCGCGCGCGCTCTACCGCGTCGACTACGCCGTTCGCTCCGCCGCGCCCGAAGCGATGGCCCGCGAGTACCTCGCCGCGCACGCGGCCGACCTCCGCCTGAAATCCGCCGACCTCAGCGACCTCGCCGTGCGGCACGTCCGCAGCGGCAAAGCGGGCCACACCGTCCGCTTCACGCAGACGCTCGACGGCGTCCCGGTCTGGGGCTCCGAGACCGTCGTCAACCTCGACCGGCAGGACCGCGTCCAGCTCGTCTTCCACGGCTACCAGCCCGACCTCGCCGTGGCGAGCACGGTCCCGGCCCTCGCCGCGGCCGACGCCCGCCAGATCGCGCTCGACCACCTCGACGCGCGCGGCACGCTGCTCGACGACGAGGCCGACCTCGTGATCTACCCGACCGAAGCCGGCGCCCGCCTCGCGTGGCGCGTGTTCGTGACGCCGGACGAGCCGTTCGGCAACTGGGAGTCGTTCGTCGACGCCGAGACCGGCGCGCTTCTCCGCGTGGCGCGGCGAACCGTCTTCCACAGCGAGCACGGGCACGGCGAGCGCGAGACGGCGCCCGTCCGCTCCCTCGTCGAAGTCCCCGCGCGGCCGAGCCGGGTCGACGCGACCGGGTTCATCCACGACCCCGACCCGCTCACGCGCGCCGGCGCATCCTACGGCGACCCCGGACTCGTGGACGGCAACGACGCCGACACGCCCGAGCTCGAGGCGGCGCGGATGGAAGTCACGCTCCGTGACGTCACCTTCGACGGGACGGTCTACAAGCTCGAAGGCCCCTACGCCGACATCCTCGACTGGGCCGGACCCTTCAAGGGCGAGTTCGAGCAGGAGACCGCCGAGTGGAACTTCACGCGCCAGGACGACGCGTTCGAGGCCGCCACGACGTATTGGCACATCGACAACTACATGCGCTACATCAACGAGACGCTGGAGATCGACGTGCAGCCGTACCAGTATTCCACGGGCGTCCGCTTCGACCCGCACGGGTTCAACGGGGCCGATAACTCGTCCTACGGCGGCGGGCGGCTCCAATTCGGCGAGGGCGGCGTGGACGACGCCGAGGACGCCGATGTGATCATCCACGAGCTCGGCCACGGCCTCCACGACTGGCTGACGGTCGGCGGCCTCTCCAACGGCGACGGTCTCAGCGAGGGGCTCGGCGACTATTTCGCCGTCTCGTACGAGCGCAGCCTCGGCCTCCTCGACGAGGACGACGCCGCGTACAACTGGGTGTTCAAGTGGGACGGCCACAACCCCTTCTGGAACGGACGTCGCACCGACTTCGCCGGGACGTACCCGAGCGGGAGCGCCCCACACGCGCGTGGCCAGCACTGGTCCACGTCGCTGATGCGGATCCTCGAAACCGTCGGGGTCGAGGCGACGGACACCGCCGTGATCGAGGGTATCGCGATGACGACCGGGAGCACGACGCAGCCGCAGGCCGCGCAGGCCGTGCTGCAGGCGGCGGTGAACATGGGCTATCCCAACCGGCAGGTCGTGGCGATGGAGTTCCAGTTCAACGAGAAGGGCTACAACGTCGAAGCGCCATTGCCGCCCGTGGCGAACGAGGACGGCGCGAGCGCGGACCGCGGCTTCGAGCTAGAGGCGGCCTACCCCAACCCGTTCAGCGCCGAGCGCGCCGCCACGCTCACGCTCCGCGTCGACGCGCCGCAGCGCGTGGCGGTGACGCTCTACGACGTGCTCGGCCGCACGGTCCGCGTGCTCCACGACGGCCCGCTCGCGGCAGACACCCCGCACACGTTCACCGTCGAGGCGGGCGACCTCCCGAGCGGGCTCTACGTCTACCGCGTCGCCGGCGAAGGCTTCGCCGAGACACAGACGCTGACGCTCGTCCGCTAGCCCCGCTGTCGCACGACGCTGTAGTTTGGAAGCCCCTCTCCCGGCGTTCGGGGGAGGGGCTTTTCTGTCTCTCCCCTCTCCGTCGCCCCATGCGCCTCCTGTTTCTCGCCCTCCTCCTCGCCGGCTGCGCCGAGCCTCCGGCCGATCCCCCGCCGCCCGCCGAACCGGCCCTCGCCCACTCGACGGCCGACCTCGCGGCGTTCTTCCCCGACAGCACCGAGGGCGCGTTCGTGCTCTACGACGCGCAGACCGGCGTCACGACGCGCTACAACCCCGAGCGGGCGGCCGAACGCCGGACGCCCGCCTCGACGTTCAAAATCTTCAACTCGCTCGTTGCCCTCGACGCGGGCGCCGTCGCCGACGAGCACGAGATCGTCGAATGGGACGGCGTCGACCGGGGCTCTGCTGGATGGAACGAGAGTCAGGATCTGGAGACGGCGTTCCAGCGCTCGTCGGTGTGGGTGTACCGCGAGCTCGCCCGCCGCGTCGGCCGCGACACGCTACAGGCGGCCCTCGACCGCGAGGGCTACGGCAACGCCTCGATCGGCGACGAGGTCGACCTGTTCTGGCTCGACGGCTCGCTCCGCATCTCGCCCGACGAGCAGGTGGCGTTCCTCCGGCGGCTGCAAGCGGGCGAGACCGGCTTCTCCGACCGGGCCGAGGCCATCGTCAAGCGCATTATGATCGCCGACACCACCGCGGGCGCGGTCGTGCGCGGTAAGACGGGCTGGGCACGGAGCGAAGAAGAGAACCTCGGCTGGTGGGTCGGCTGGATCGAGCAGGGCGAGGGCGTCCATTTCTTCGCCACCCTCGTCGAAAGCGACGACCCGGAGTACGACCTGCTCGCGGCGAGACGAGCCACGACGGACCGTATCCTTCGACACCTCGGCGTCCGCTGACACCTTGCGAAAGCAGCGAGGTCGGGCTACCTTCCATGCGCCTCTCGCCCCGCGCTAACCCACCCGTGCCTCCGTGTCTGCTTCGTCCAACGGTCACTCGACCTACGACCGCCTGCTGGCGATCGCGCACCGCAAGGGTGCGGGTTTCATCGTCCTGATCGACCCCGACAAACTGACGGAGGACGACCTCCCCGACTTCGCCGAGCGCTGCGAGCGGGCGGATGTGGACGGCCTGTTCATCGGCGGGAGCCTGATGCACGCCGTCGAGCTCGACCGGTACGTCCACACGCTGAAGTCGGTCACGTCGCTCCCGGTCGTCGGCTTCCCCGGCACGCTCAGTCAGATCTCCGGCGCGCTCGACGCCGTGCTCTACCTCTCCGTCGTCAGCGGGCGCAACCCCGAGCACCTCATCGGGCAGCACGTTCACGCCGCGCCGATGATCCGCCGGCTCGGGCTGGAGCCGATCCCGACGGCGTACATGCTCGTCGAGAGCGGGCGAATGACGACGGCGCAGTACATGAGCGGCTCGGCCCCGCTCCCGCGCAACAAGCCCGACATCGCGGCGGCGACGGCGCTCGCGGCCGAGATGATGGGCATGCGGATGCTCTTCACCGACGGTGGCTCCGGCGCCGAGCACCCCGTCCCCGAAGAGATGATCGCGGCGATCACGCACGTCTGCTCGATCCCGCTCATCGTCGGCGGTGGGCTGAAGACGCCGCAGGACGTCGCGCGGAAGGTGGCGGCGGGCGCGCGATTCGTCGTCGTCGGCAACGCCATCGAGCACAACGGGGACGCCGGCTACATCGCCGACCTCGCGGCGGCCGCCCACGCGGCTGTGGCGCAGCCGCTCGGCTGAGTGGACTCGCTGACGCAGGCCGTCCTCGGGGCCGCCGTCGGCGAAGCGACGCTCGGGCGGAAGGTCGGGCGTAAAGCGCTCGGCTGGGGCGCGCTCGCGGGCACGCTCCCCGACCTCGACATCGTCGCGTACCCGTTCCTCGACCCGGTCGGCGAACTCGTCTTCCACCGGGGGCCGACGCACGCGCTCCTCTTCGCCCCGCTCGTCGCCCCACTTCTCGGCTACGCCGTGTGGCGGCTCTATCGCGCGCGCTCCTCCCCCGCCGCGGACGTGGGCTGGCGCGGCTGGACGGCGCTCTTCTTCTGGTGCCTCTTCACGCACCCGCTCCTCGACACACTGACGGTCTACGGCACGCAGCTCTTCCGCCCGTTCTCGGACCTCCCGGCGGCCGTGCCCGCCCTCTTCATCATCGACCCGCTCTTTACGCTCCCGCTCATCGTGGCGGTCGTCGGTGGGCTCATCGTGCGCGACGCCGAGCGGCGGTGGCGGCTCGCCGTCGTCGGCCTCACGCTGAGCACGCTCTACGCCGGATGGGCGCTCGGGGTAAAGGCCCACGTCGAGCGCGTGGTTGCCCGGAATATCGACGCGCAGGGCATCGCGGCGGAGCGGTTTATGACGTCCCCGGCTCCGTTTCAGACCCTGCTGTGGAACGTCATCGTCGACGTGGACGACGCGTTCCTCGTCGGCACGTACGGCCTGCTCGACGACGATGACGGGATCGCGTTCCGTCGCGTCGAGCAGCAGGCGGACCGCTTCGAGCCGTACCGCACGACGCGCGCGGGCGAGACGCTGCTGTGGTTCTCGCGGGGCTATTTCGTGATGCGCGACACGCCCGCGTTCGAACCGGAGGACGCCGCCGAACCGCTCGGCCTCGTCTTCAACGACATCCGCTTCGGCCGCGCCGACGGCTGGCTCACCGACGGCGACTCGGCCGACTACATCTTCCCGTTCCGCCTCGTCCGCGAGCTCGACGGCGCCGTCTCGTTCCGGCTCGGCTCCCCGTCGATCGGCCCCGATGCCTTCCCTGCCCTCTTCCGCCGCATCCTCGGCGACGAGGGAGAGGCCGATCGGGCTGCCCCTTAGGCCACCGCCGCGTCGAGTTGGCGCGCGAGTTCGTCCGGATCCGTTGTCGGGGACTGGCAGGCGAAGTGTTCGCAGACGTACGCCGTCGCCTTGCCGTCGATCATCGTCTGCGCTTCCGTGTACGGCGCGAGCGCGGCGACCTCGCCCCCGTCCGGCGGGCGGAGGTGGACGACGGCGTTCGGCAGGTAGCGCCCGCGGAGCACGTCGAGCAGCGCTTCGGTATCCGCCGCGCCGCGCTCACCCACGACCGTGATCTCCTGCGCCGAGCCGAGGCTGAACGTGAGGGCGCTCATCATCATCGTGTGCGCCATCGGCGCCTGCGTCACCGCCCCCGACGACTGCCCGATCCGCTCGGCGGTATCCTCCAGTTCGGTCTGGCCGGTGAGGCGGCCGAGGCGGAGGTTGTTGAGGTAGGCGACGGAGTTGCCGGACGGGCTCGCGCCGTCGTAATACTCCTTCTGCCGGACGAGGAGCGCCTCGCCGTCATCGGGCGAGAGGAAGAGGCCGCCGTGTTCAGGGTCCTCGAAATGCCGGAGCATCGTGGCGTTGAGATCGAGCGCAGCACGGAGCCAGCGGGGTTCGAACGTGGTCTGATAAAGCTCGATGAGTCCCCACACGAGGAACGCATAGTCGTCAAGCAAGGCGGGAATGCCGGCGTCGCCGTTGCGGTAGCGGTGGAGCAGGCGGCCACCGTCGGTCCGTAGCGTGGTGAGGAGGAAGTCAGCGGCGCGGGCGGCGCGGGCGGCGTACTCCGGAGCGCCGAACGCGCGGGCGGCCTTGGCGAGCGCGGCGATCATCAGCCCGTTCCAGTCGGTCAGGACCTTGTCGTCGAGGAGCGGGCGCGGCCGATTCGCGCGCACGTCGAAAAGCGCCTCGCGCATCCCTCCGATCCGCTGCCGAAACGCCTCGGCCGCCACCTCGAATCGCTCCGCCGCCTCGTCGTCGTCGACGGTGCGGAAGAGGACGTTCGCGCCGGTCAGCTCGCGCGTAGCCTCGTCGCGGAAGTTGCCCTCGCGCTCGACGTTGAAGAGGGCGGCGGCGATCACGCCGTTCCGCTCGCCGAGCGCCTGCATCAGCTCGCGCTGGGTCCAGACATAGAATGCCCCCTCCTCTTTCTCGCCCTCGGCGTTGAGCGAGTCGGCGTCCTCGGCCGAGAAGAAAGCCCCGTCCGGGCTCGTCAGATCGCGCTCGACGTACGCGAAAATCTCCTCGGCCGTGCGCCGGTAGATCGGATTGCGCGTCGCCTCGAACGCTTCGGTGTACGCCGTGGCGAGGAGGGCCTGGTCGTACAGCATCTTCTCGAAGTGGGGCAGCTTCCACGTCCGATCCGTCGAGTACCGGTGGAAGCCGAAGCCGAGGTGGTCGAAGATCCCGCCGCGCCGCATCGCCCCGAGCGTCGCCTCGACCATCCGCAGCGCGCGCTGGCCGAAGACCGTGTCCGGCCCGAGGCGCTGCGCTTCGCGGAGGAGGAAAAGGAGGTGGTGCGGCGTCGGAAACTTCGGCGCCGCGCCGAACCCGCCCGCCTCGGCGTCGAACCGGCCCGAGAGTTGGTTGAACGCCGTTTCGAGCGTTTCCTCGCCGAGCGCCCCGGCGGACGCCGCCTGCTCCGCGATCCCGTTGCGCACCGCGTCGGTGATGTGCTCGGCCGAGGCGTCGACGCGCTCGCGGTCGTCGGCCCACGCCGTGGCGATCTGCGGGAGAATGTCCATCATCCCCGGCCGGCCGCCGCGCCCGTGCTTCGGGAAGTAGGTCCCGGCGAAGAACGGCTTCCGCTCGGGCGTCAGCAGCACCGTCATCGGCCAGCCGCCGTGGCCGGTGAGCGCCTGCGTGACGGACATGTAGAGGGCGTCGACGTCGGGCCGCTCCTCGCGATCTACCTTCACCGCGACGAAGTGCTCGTTGAGGAGGGCGGCGACCTCGTCGTCCTCGAACGACTCGTGCTCCATGACGTGGCACCAGTGGCACGTCGCGTAGCCGACGGAGAGGAAGATCGGCTTGTCCTCGCGCCGGGCCTTCTCGAACGCCTCGTTGCCCCACGGATACCAGTCGACGGGGTTCTCGGCGTGCTGGAGGAGGTACGGGCTCTGGGTGTCGGCGAGGCGGTTCGGCATGGGCGGAGAGGCGCGGGAGAGGGGTCCGGCGATACGACGCGCCCGCGCCCGCGTTCCGGCATCGGCCCGCCCGTGTGCCATCCCGTGGGGGCGCCCCGGCGGGGCGTCTCTACCATCGCCCCTACCGTCCCGTCATTCCCGACTCGGGCCGCCGTCCTCCACCCCACGTTCTTCCGACCGAGCGCCGCCGTTGCCGGCGAACCCACGCGGCTCGGCCCTCGCCCCGGGCTTGCCCTCGGTGACGTTGTGGAAGTACCGCATCGTGGGGTAGGCGAAGTCGATGTCGTCGCGCGCGTCGAAGGCGTCGAGGATGGCCTCCCACAGCACCTCCTCGCTGCCGCGCCGCCGGCGGGGCTCGACGAGGTAGCGGATCGTGAACTGGATGCCGACATCGACGACGCTCGTGTAGACCGTCGGCGTGAGCTTGGAGTAGAAGATCATGAACTCCTGCGCCGCCTGCCGCACCTTCCGCTCGGCGTCGGGGCTAAGCTCCTCGGCCCGCTCCTGCGCGATGCGGAAGAGGATCTCCTTGGCGTCGCGCCACGCGCTCTCGAACGTGACGACGATCGGGATCTCGTTCCAGATGTAGGGGAAGCCGCGCGTGTAGTTGATGACCGGCTCCGTAAACGCCATCCCGTTGGGGATGTGGATGATCCTGCCGGTGGACTGCGCGGCGCCGGTCGGCGTGCCGATCTCGAGGAGTGTGAACTGGAAGATCCGCTGGTCGATCACGTCGCCGGCGATGCCCCGGATCTCGATGCGGTCGCCGGGGCCGAACGGCCGCCGCCACACGATGAAGCCCCACCCGGCGACGTTCGTGATCGGGTCCTTGAGCGCGATCGCGATGCCCGCCGAGAGGAGGCCGAGGAACGTCCCGAGCTCGCCGAACTCGTCGATCCAGATCCGCCCGACGAGGAGGAAGCCGATGACGACGACGGTGTAGCTCGCCGTCTTCCGCCACTGGTACTGCGAGCGGACGTCCGTCGTCCGCTTGTTGATGAGCCGGATCAGGAGGACCCGGATGACGCCGAGCACGAGGACGACGCCGAACGTGCTCAGGAGGTGGTCGAGCGTAGCTTCGCTGAGCCCCGTGGCGTCTTGCAGCCACAGGTAGAATTGGGCGAACGCTTCGGAGATCCGGGGCATCGGAGGGGAGTGGGGGGACGCGTGCAACGTACGGCGTACGCCGCTCTAACCGCGCGTATCCGGCAATCGTTGCATCGGCGCGGGCGGGGCCTGTTAAAAGGCCCCGCCGAAGAACACGGCGTTGAGGAAGAGGCCCTGCGTCCCCCACCAGAACGCCCGGAAGTTCGGGTCGAAGTCGAACGCCACGACGCGGCCCCGCCCGAGGCGCTGCCCCACGATCGCCGCCGCACCGCCGAGCCGCTCCAGGTTCGGCGCCGAGATATAGCCGCTGAGGAGGGGGGCTTCGGTGTAGACGGCGACGTTCGTGCCCGCCTTCGCCGAGGGGTCGAAGAGGACCGTGTTGTTCTTGAAGAGGGCGACGCGCTCCCCTTGCCCGAACGCGAGCGGGTGCGACGTGTCGAGCGTGGCTTCGAAGATCGAGCCGCCGATCACTTGGGCACCGCGCGCGTCCGACACCTCAGCGTAGGGCCGGAGCGTGCTGTCCTCGTCGGCCTCGCGCTTGTCGAGTTCGATGAGGCCGCGCTCGGCGGCGACGCCGGCCGCGCCTTCCGTCACGATCAGCGTGCCGCCACTCCGCACCCACGTCTTCAGCGTCTCCGCCGCTACCTCGTCGAGCCCGCGCACGCTGCCGACGACGGCGAGCACGGTGTAGCGGCCGAGGTCGGCGCGGCTGAGCTTGGTGATGTCGAGGAGGGAGACCGGCAGGCCGGCCCGCTCCGTGAGCAGGTGCCACGCCTGCCCGACGCTGTACGAGTCGGTGCCCTCGCCCGAGAGGAGCGCGACGCGCGGCATCGTCAGGACCGGCACCGAACCGCTCCCGAGGTCCGGCCCGCTCGGGGTCAGTCCGCCGCCGAGCGCAAAGACCTCAACGTGATCCTGTGTGGCGGCGGCTACGAGCGCGTGAACGGTCTCCGCCTCCGCATCGCCCTGCTCGACGGGCACCACGAGCGTCCCCCGCTCGAAGCGCTGCCGCGCGCCGCCAACCGCCGCCTCAAACGGATCTTTGGCGAGACGCACGCGGACACCGGCTCGCTGCAACCGGGCGAGCGTGCGCGGCGCGAACGTCTGCCCCCACGGGATGAGATAGGCATAGCCCGCCCGGCCGCCAGCCTGTCGCCCTTCGCGCTGCGACGGCGTCCACTCCGCGCCGAGGAGGGCGCCGGGGTCGCGCGAGAGCTCCGCGTGGCGGACGCCGAAGGCGAGCGGCAGCGTCCACGTCGACACGTCGTAAAACAGCGAGTCTTCGAACGTCGTCACGCGCTCCATCATCGCTTTGATGAGCCGCGCCTGCGGCTGGTCGACCGGCACGACGAATGCGGCGCCCGGCTCGAACCGGTCGCCATCGACCTCGACCGACCGCGCGAGATCGTGCGCGCGGACTCGGTGGCGGGCCAGCAAGGCAGCGAACGCCTCCGCCCGCGCCCGGTCGCCGTCGAGCCCGAACACGTAGCCCCGTACGTCGGCGGCGCGCGCGAAGTCCGAGGCGCCCGCGTAAAAGTCGCGCTGGTGCTGGAGCAGCTTCACCCGCATCGCTACGGCCGCTTCGAGCGACGAGAGCGACGTGGCGAACTGGTTGCGGACCGTCGCGCCGTAGTCGAGCCGGCCGTTCGCGGTCTCGGCGGCGAGGGCGCGGCTCGACGCCTGCTCGAAGAGGATGCCGACGCCGCCGTTCACGTCGGGGTACGTCGAGCCCTTGCCGTAGTAGAAGTCGTCGAACGACTCGCTGGAGTAGTAGAGCGAGCCGATGCGGTCGAGCGCGCGGGCGTGGTACGTCGCGATCTCCCCGGTGAGGTCGAACGTGGCGGCGGGCGTGTTCGGGTTGTTGCGGCTCGGGATGCCGGGCTGGAAGAAGAACGTGGCATCGCCGCCCATCTCGTGGAAGTCGGTCGAGAGCTGGGGCCGCCAGCTATGCCAGAGCGCCATCCGCCCCTGCGACTCGGGGTGCTGCATCAGCAACCAGTCGCGGTTGAGGTCGAAGAGGTAGTGGTTCGTCCGGCCGCCGGGCCACGGCTCGTCGTGCTCGCGGTCCTGCCCGTCGAGCGACGGCAAGCCTTCGGTGCCGCCCCGATTGCCGTTCACCCAATCGACGAAGCGGTCGCGCCCGTCGGGGTTGAGCATCGGGTCGATGAGGACGACGGCGTTGTCGAGCACGTCCTCAACGGCCGGTCCCTGCCCGGCAGCGAGGTGATAGAGCAACAGCAGCGCGGCCTCGGTTCCACTGGCCTCGTTGCCGTGGACACTGTAGCCCATGTACGCTACGACGGGCTGTGCGCCGAGCGCCGCATCGCTCACCGAACCGGGCGCGTCGGAGAGTTGGACGTTGGCTCGTCGCGCTGCGTCGAGGTCCGTCCCCGGCGCAGCGACAATTGCGTGGATGAGCGGCCGTCCCTCCCACGTCCGCCCGTGTTCGCCGAGTGTCACGCGCGGGCTCGCCGCGGCGACGGCTTCGACATACCGGACCACCTGCTCGGGCCGCGTGTGCCGCGTGCCGATCACGTGCCCGATCACCTCCTCGGGCGTCGGAATCGTGGAGTCGTAGCCGGTGACGCCGGGCGCGGTGAAGTCGGCGGCGAGCGGGAGCTGCTGTGCCGAGGCGGCGGGCGTGAGGAGAAGCGAGGCCAGGAGGGCGAGGACGAAAGGGCGGGGCGACATGCGGCGTGGGGCTTACAAACGAGTAGGGGCGCAGCGCGCTGCGCCCCTACCGAAACGATGGTGGGAAAGGTGAATCAGGAGTCGGCCGGCGGCGCGGTCTCCGCCTGCGCGGCCCGCGCTGCGGCCTTCTCGCGGGCGGCGAGGTCGATGAGCCCGCCGAGGCACTCCGCCGTGAACGCCTCCGCCGTGCTGGCGACGACGCGCCCCTCGATCATGATCTTCGGCACGCTGTTGATGCCGATGCCCGAGATGATCTCGTTCTGCTGCTGGATCAGCCCGACGTACTTCCGCGCCTCGATCTCGCTGCGGACACGCTCGCCGTCGAGCCCGATTTCCCCGGCCATCTGCACGAGGCTGCGCATGATGGGCTCGCCGTCCGGGCTCTGCTGCCGGAGCGACGCGAGGACCTGCTGATTCGCGAACTGCCGGTCGAGCATCTCGAAGAACTTGCCCTCCTCACCGGCGAGGTAGAGCGCCTGCACCTGCGGGATCGAGTAATCCCAGATCGGATACGGCTTGTAGTAGAACCGGGCCTCGTCCGCGAGCTGGGGGATGATCCGTTCGAGCTGCTGGTGCAGCGTCTTGCAGTGCGGGCAGTTCGGGTCGAAGATCTTCACCACGTTGACGGGGGCGTCGGCGCTGCCCTCGTACGGCGTTTCGAGCGTGAGGAGCCGGTCGAAGTCGCGGAAGCGCGGGATCTCGACGTCGTAGCGGCACTGGGCCGAGATCCCCCCGGCGGCGGCGACCTGTTGCGCCGTCACGGCGGGCTGCCCCTCGGTTCCGGCTACGGTTTCGGGCGCATCGCGCGGGATCAGCACGTCCGCCCCGGCGAGCACGACGAGGGCGACGGCGGCGATGGCGTACGGCCGCAGCGCCGCGCTGAACGCGACGGCCGGGCTCGCCCCTTTCAGCTGCTCGACGACGTGAAGGGCGAAGATCGTCGCGACGGTGAGCGACGAGATGAGGCAGAGCACGCAGAACTGCTCGAGCACGAATGCCTGCACGGTGACGAGGTACGCCGCGAACAGAATTCCCAGCGTCGAGACACCGAAGCTGACTTTCCGCAGCGTCTCGCTGAGCGGCGGCTTCGCGGCAGCCACGCCGAAGCGGAGCGCCGCGAGAGCGAGGTAGAACGCCGCGCCCCACGCCAGCAGGCTCACGCCGACGAACGAGCTGTACACGCTGGAGGTCACGTCGGCGCAGCCGCCGGCGCTCGCGGCATCGCCCGCGCCGGTGCAGCCGAAGACGAAGTCGGCCCGCTGCTGGACCCAGAGGTGGACCACGACGAGCACGCCGAAGAGCGCGAGCACGAAGATCGGGAGGTTGAGGCGGGGGCCGGTCGGCGTGGACGGAGCTACTTCGGGGGTGCGAGCCATAGGGGTCGGAGGATGCCGTTGCAGAGGACGCGGAATATACGGCTTCGCCCCACCGCCGAAAACGACGTAGGGGCGACCGGCCGGTCGCCCCTACAACGGGAACGCGGAGCCGGATCGTGCGCCTACGTCTGGAGCACGCCGGGGTTGAAGCGCGGGATGTCCGGGTTGTGATCGGCCATCTCGATGCCCGTCGCAAGCCACGTCCGCGTTTTTATGGGGTCGATGATCTCGTCCACCCACAGCCGGGCGGCGGCGTAGTACGGCGAGGTCTGCGCGTCGTAGCGCGCCGTCATCTCGGCGAGGAGCGCCTCCTGCTCGGCCTCGCTGATCTCCTCGCCCTTCCGCTTGCGCGTGCCGAGCTCGATCTGCAGCAGCGTCTTCGCCGCCTGCGCCCCGCCCATCACCGCGATCCGAGCCGTCGGCCACGCGAGAATCAGGCGCGGGTCGTAGGCCTTCCCGCAGAGCGCGTAGTTCCCCGCCCCGTACGAGTTGCCGATGACGATCGTGAACTTGGGGACGACGGAATTCGCGACGGCGTTGACCATCTTCGCGCCGTCCTTGATGATGCCGCCGTGCTCGCTCCGGTTGCCGACCATAAAGCCCGTCACGTCTTGGATGAACACGAGGGGGATCTTCTTCTGGTTGCAGTTCATGATGAAGCGCGCAGCCTTGTCGGCGCTGTCGGAGTAGATCACCCCGCCCGCTTGCATCTCGCTCGTGTGCGACTTCTTGCCCTGCTTCGCCATCACCACGAGCCGCTGGCTGGCGACGACCCCGACGCTCCACCCGTCGATCCGGGCGTAGCCGCAGAGGAGTGTCTTCCCGTAGTCGGCTTTGTACTCCGTCCAACTGTCGGCGTCGACGATGCGGGCGAGGATGTCGCGCACGTCGTAGGGCTGCTGCCGGCCTTCGGGCATGAGGCCGTAGAGTTCTTCGGCGTCGAAGGCGGGCGGCTTGGCGTCGGCGCGGTCGAAGCCGGCGCGGGGGCGAGCGCCGAGGTGGGAGACGAGGTCGCGGATCGTGGCAAGGCAGGTCTCGTCGTCGGGCATCTTGTAGTCAGTGACGCCGGAGATCTCGGAGTGCGTCGCGGCGCCGCCGAGCGTCTCGTTGTCCGTCGTCTCGCCGATGGCGGCTTTGACGAGGAACGGCCCGGCGAGGAAGACGGAGCCCGTGCCGTCGACGATGAGCGCCTCGTCGGACATGATCGGGAGGTAGGCACCGCCCGCGACGCACGAGCCCATGATCGCCGCGATCTGTGGGATCCCCATCGACGACATCCGCGCGTTGTTGCGGAAGATGCGACCGAAGTGCTCTTTGTCGGGGAAGATCTGGTCCTGCATCGGGAGGTAGACGCCCGCCGAGTCTACGAGGTAGATGATCGGCAGATGGTTCTCCATCGCGATCTCCTGGGCGCGGAGGTTCTTCTTCGCCGTGATCGGAAACCACGCGCCCGCTTTCACCGTGGCGTCGTTCGCGACGAGCACGCACAGCCGCCCCTCGACGTGGCCGAGCCCCATCACGGTCCCGCCCGCCGGGCACCCCCCCTCGTCCTCGTACATCCCCCACCCCGTGAACAGGCCGAGTTCGAGAAACTCCGTGCCCTCGTCCACGAGCCGGTCGATCCGCTCGCGGGCCGTCAGCTTGCCCCGGCTGTGCTCGCGCTCGATGCGCTTCTTGCCGCCGCCGAGCTTGACCTGCTCCGCCCGACTGTTGAGTTCGTCGAGGAGCGTGCGGTAGTGCTGCGTGCGCGCGTCGAACTGCGCGGTGTCGGGCGCGGGGCTGCCGAGCGTGGGGAGGGAGGCGACGTCTGCCATCGGGGTGCGGGGAAGGGCGATTCGAAAGGATGCGGGCCGAAAGTAGCCACCGCGCGGCCAAAAAGAAAGGTCCGCCCCGGAACGAGGCGGACCCTGGCGGTGGCTCTGCTGAGCGGATCAGATGAGGCCGACGACCTTCTGGCGGATTTCGGGACGAGGATCCCCGGTCTTCGCGTGGATGAGGTTGACCATCTTGGTCAAGTTGCCCCGCGTCTTCTTCATTTCCTTGTCGTTGAACTCGGCGTCGCTCCACGCCTCCTTGATGCGGTCTCGAATCCGGTACCACGTCTCATTCATCCGCTGGGTCGCCATACAGCCTCTCAAAGTGGTTGATGTTTTACCGTTTACTTTATTTCCTACGGGCGAGAGCCCTCAGGGTTTCCCCGATATACAATTCCAGATCCGCCCAGAACGCGCAACGCCCGGCCAGAGGGGGCCAGGCGTTGTCGATTCGCGGTGAGCGCGCGGTCTTAGATGACGGCGCTCATCTTCTGCATGATCAGGAGGCGGTCCTCGCCGGTCTTCTCATGGATGAGGTTGACCATCTTGGTCAGGTTGCCGCGCGCCTTCTTCAGCTCTTTCTCGTCGATCTCGCCCCAGACGGCGTAGATCTGCGTCTTCACGCGGTTCCAGTTCTGCTCCATGCGCTGCTTGCCCATGCGTCTCTCTCCCTGATTGGTGGCACATATACGCTCTAGCGAGCCGGAGGGAGTTGGTTGTTGATTTCCCACAGGCTCTTAAAAAGTACAACGTGATAGTCCGTATGACAAGTACGTGTGTGCCCCACCTCACCGCCGCCCACCGTTTCCACGTCAACTTCTACAACATGCATGAACGGCGGGCATAATTCCACCCCCTCCTCTTCTCCCCTCGCCGGTACGCCCCCATGCCCGACTCCCCAGCAATCGCCGTCATCGGCGGCGGGATCAGCGGACTCGCCGCGGCGTGGCGGCTCCAAGCGCTCGGCGGTGCCGTCACCCTCTTCGAGGCGAGCGACCGGACCGGCGGCGTGATCCGCTCGACTCGCCGCGACGGCTTCCTCGTCGACGAAGGGCCGAACACGCTCGTCGCTCGCTCGACGGTCGTCACAGACACGATTGAGGCGCTGGGGTTGGCGAGCGAGCGCGTCGCGGCGAACGAGGTGGCAGACGCGCGCTACGTCGTCCGCGACGGCGCGCTCGTGCGCATCCCGACCTCGCCGTCCGGCCTGCTCACGACGCCGCTGCTCTCGGCGTGGGCGAAGCTCCGCCTCCTCGGCGAGCCGTTCGTCCGGCCCCACGACGGCGACGACGAAGCGCTCGCCGCGTTCGTGCGGCGGCGGCTCGGGCCGGAGGTGCTGGACTACGCCGTCAACCCGTTCGTCGCAGGCGTCTACGCGGGCGACCCCGCGCACCTCTCGACGCGCCACGCATTCCCCATGCTGCACACGCTCGAACGCGAGCACGGCTCGCTCCTGCGCGGCATGATCCACCGCGTCCGCAACCGCGCCGACGCGGCCCCGAAGCCGTCGCCGCACCCGTTCTCGTTCCGCGGCGGCGCCCAGGCTCTCCCCGACGCCTTTGCCGGCGCCATCGGCCCCGACGCGATCCGGCTCCGCGCGCCACTCGTCGCCCTCCGGCACGACTCCAGCGGCTGGCGCGTCACGACCCGCACGGACGATGGGACGACGAACGAGGACCGCTTCGACGGCGTCGTCTTCACTGCCCCGCTCCACCGCCTGCCCGCGATCGACTTCGAGCCGGACGTGGACCTCGGCCCGCTCGCCGACGTCGTCTATCCCCCGCTCTCCGTCCTCGCGCTCGGCTTCCGGCGGGCGGACGTGGTGCACGCGCTCGACGGCTTTGGCGTGCTCGTACCCGAGCGCGAAGGGCTGAACGTCCTCGGCGCGCTCTTCTCCTCTACGCTCTTCCCCGGCCGCGCGCCCGACGGCCACGTGCTGCTGACCTGCTTCGTCGGCGGCATGCGGCGGCCCGACCTCGCGCCCCTCCCGACCGACGACCTCGTGCCGCTCGCCCTCGCCGATCTCCGCGCGCTCCTCGACGTGCGGGGCAAGCCGGTGTTCGTCCACCGCGTGCTGTGGGAGCGCGCGATCCCGCAGTATCAGGTCGGCTACGGCCGCGTGATCGAGACGCTCGACGCGCTGGAGGCGCGGCACGCCGGGCTCGCCGTCGCCGGGAACGTCCGCCGCGGCATCTCCGTCGGCGACGCGCTCGAAGCCGGGCTCGACGCGGCCGAGCGCGTGCTGAACGCGCTCCCGTAGCGACGCGGCCGACGTACCGCGTCAACGCAGGACGAGCACCTTCGTCGCCTGCCGCTGCCCGTCGGCTTCGAGCACGACGAAATAGACGCCCGTTGCGAGCCGCGACCCGTCGAGCGTCGTCCGGTGCGGGCCCGCCGCCACGTCGCCGTCGACGAGCGTCGCAACGCGTCGCCCGAGCACGTCAAAGACCGAGAGCCGGATCGGGCCCGCGCGCTTGACCTCGAAAGGCACCGTGGCCGTTGCCGCGAACGGGTTCGGGAACGCAGACCCGAGCCGGAACGCCTGCGGCGCGGCCGGCACGTCGTCCTCTGCATCGACGGTGAGTCTATCGACCGAGTCGAGCCGGATCGTGGTGCCGGCGGGTGGCGTGGTGCCGTCACCGGCGAGGTCGGCGAGGACGAAGCCCTCGAGCCCGCCGACGGGTGCGACGAGGCGGTTACTCCCGCCACGGAAGCAGAAGTCGGCGTAGAAGTCCTGGCTGCGGCACGGCTTGCCTTCGATGGGGCCGGGATCGATCTGCTCGTCGCCGTCGGTTGCGGGGTCGTACGTCGCGCCCGGTCCGCCGAAGCCGTTGGCCGCCGCTTCGAAGAGGGCGTAGCCGCCGGGCCGGTCGGGCATTACGCCGAGCACGCGATGCGTCACCGGGAGCGTGAGGCTGTCCTCGCCTACGATCACAGGCTGGGTGGCGGGAAAGGTGTCGGCCCATTCGGCGGCGGGTTCGGTGCCCGAGAGCGCGCGGAGCATGGGGATCATGCGCACGTCGTCTTCGGGAACATCCACGACGGCGCTCCCCACGTTCCACAGTTCGAACGGCACGCTCGCGATCAGATTCGTCCCTCTCGGTAGCCGCGACGAGTAGACGCCGAGGCAGGCACCAGGCGTGGCGCAGGCCTCGGTGAAGCGGATCTCGAAGTCGTCGCCGTCGAACGACGCGGCATCGCGCAGGAGATCTTCGAGGCTGTTACCGGAGTTGGTAGAGGGAATAGGCACGGGGGTCGTGAACACGTAATCGCCGGTGCTGTTCGGGCTCAGCCAGACGGTGTTGCCGGGGTAGCCGGCGGCGCAGCCGGGGTCGTCGCCGTCGGGGCACACGGCGGCACCGGGATAGGCCGTCTCGATGACGCCGATGCCGTCGGCGAGGTCGTCGAAGGCATAGCGGTAGAACGTGAACGAGCGTGGCTCGGAATAGCGGCTCGACGCCAAGCCGTCACCGACCGCCTTCACCCGCCAGCGGTAGGCGAAGACCTGGTTTGCTCGGTCGTCGAAAAAGGAGAGCGACGGGTCCAGTACGTAGAAGACGAGGCGATCGGAGAAGTCATCGTCAGTGGCGATCTCGACGCGGTAGCTCTCGGCACCGGGCACGGCCGTCCACGCGAGCGGCGCGGGCTCGTCGATGAAGACCGACCCGTCGGCGGGCGCGAGGAGGGTGGGCGCGGCGAGGGCGCCGGGCGCCGGCGGCTCGAAGCCGGGCGCGAAGAGGGTGCCGCTGTCGTAGCGGACCTGCACGGCATCGGAGATCGCTTGCAGTTCTGCGACGGAGTCGAGATGGTCCGCGCCCTGCGCGAAGAGGAGGGCGAAGTCGAAGGCGCGGACCTCGCCAGGCGCGAGGGTGAAGGCCGGTGAGGCGATCATGTGGCGGACGTCGCGGGGCGTAAAATTCGACCCAGTTCCGTCGATATTCACCGCGCTCCAGAACTGCTCGGTGATAGGATTGCCAGGGAAGAACCACGTGGTGACGGGACCGCCACTCATATAACCGTCACCTCCCTCTGTCATGGGAAGCCCGTCCCGCCAGAGCCCGTTCATGCGGAAGTAGATTTCCATGCTGTTGATCGGGTCTCCGGTTACACTGACTCCTGAGAGATAAGCTGACACGTCGCCGCCCGAGAGAAAGTCGTAACCGAAGGCGGGCGGGGTTTCACCGTAGCCGCCATTGAGCCCGCCGTTGTCATCGTTATCGGCGTTGTAGACGAAGGCCATGCTCCGCGTCGAGTCGCTCCCGACGTAGTCGTCGGCGGGGTCGCCGAGGTCGGGGTCGGTGAAGAGCCCGAAGCGGGCGGCCTCGAACGGTTGGTCGTTCCGGTTCACGAGCTCGTAGCGGTAAAACGTGTGGCGGTCGAGCATGGGCCCGGCCGAGACGAACGCCGTCGCACGCACTTCCAGACCGATGGGTTCGGTCTCCGAGTTATCGTGCTCGTTGCCGACATCGTTCATCACCCAGAACGCCGTCTGGTGCCCGTACACGACAGGCCGATCACCGCCCGCCAAGTTGTAGTTCCCCTCGACGCCGTCGCCGTCGACGACGGGCGCGCCGAGGTCCACGGGCCAGTTCAGCAGATCGCCGGATGCCTCGCCCGTCGCCTCGTAGAGCGAGAGGTCGAAGGCATCGATCAGCCAGAAGCGGTCGAAGGCGGAACAGTCGTCGGGATTTGGGAGCGTACCGTCGGCGTTGAGTGGGCCGGGCCAGAACTCGAAGTCGTCGTAGGTCGCCGCAGCCACGCGGAGGTCGCCGCCGATGAGCCCGCCGACCCAGAGCCCGGCGGCGAAGATCGGCGACAGGCCGGAGCCCTTCGGGGCGATGTAGCCGTCGCCGCCGACGGTGCTGTTACCGAAGAAGAGGCTGCCGGTGTTGAAGAGCCGGGCCTGCACGTCGGAGATGGAAAGTTCGACTTCGGCGCGGCCGGGTTCGCAGCGGCCGGGCGTCTGCGCGAGGGCAGGGGCGGCGCAGAGCAGCAGGAGCGTGGTGACGAGGCGCATGGGAGCGGAAGGAAGTGATCAGGAGCTATAGCCTAGCGCCCAGCTAGTTAGGAAGCAATCCCTTCCCCCGTGCCCTCCAGGATCAGGCCCGGCCCGGCGCACCGCCCACGGCGAGGTACTGGAGCAGCTTCCGCTTCGCCACCGGCAGCACGGTCTCCTCGACCGGGAACTGTAGCTCCGTCGCCACGCGGTACGTCGCGGGGTTCGGCAGGTCGGGGTGGTGCGCGACGAGGAGTTGCTTTAGCGCGTGTACCGGCGCGTCCATCGGGACCTCGTCCACGGCGGCCGTGCGGAGGCTGCGGAAGCGCTCGTCGTGGCTCGTGAAGATAGAGACGGCGTAGCGGACGACGCGGAGGACGGCTCCGTCGGGCACGAGGAGGTAGCCCTCGTCCTGGTACGCCGGCACGATCCCGACGGCCTCGACGGCCGTATGCTCGTCCACGAAGTCGTAGATCGCCCGCCCCTCTTCGATGGCGGCCTCGACGAGCGGCAGCGCCCACGCGATGAGCGCCTCGAACAACAGCGGCGGCTCGCCGTCCGCGTAGCGCAACACGCCCTCCTCCAGGTCGATCTCCGTGAGCGGCCCCCGCTCGCGCAACCCCTCCGACCGCTCGCCGATCTCGCGCAGCGCCGACCGGAGGTGGATCAGGTCGGCGAGGTGGGGATAGACGTGGTTGCTGCCGAAGGCGCGGCGCACCTGCTGCAACCCGTGGAGGACGTGGTAGCGGCTGGCTTCTTCGTCGCGCGCGCCGGTAAAAAAGGCGAGGTCGAGAGCGGGCATCGGGATCGAAGGCTGGTGAGCGAGGGATGGTACACTCCTTCACGCAACCTTTGCAAATACCAAGCCACCGCCGCGCGGGGCCGAAGCACGTGCCCTACAGCCCGAGCCAGAACGACGCTTTGACGAGGAAGACGTTGTACACGTCGCCGTCGATGATCCCGTCGATGCCCCGCCCGAGGTCGAAGTCGCCGTCGAACGTGAACCCGTAGCGCTCCTGCTGCCACACGAAGAACAGCGCCGAGCCCGGCCGGTACTCCCACCGCAGCACGGCATTCCCCTGCACGGCGAACTCGTTGAAGTCGAAGTTCTCCGGCACGTAGACCTCCTCCCCCTCCGGCACCGGATCGAAGGCGAAGGTGCCCGCTGCCCGGAGCGTCTTGAAGTTCTCGTATGCGCCAGCGGCGATGAAGGGGCGGGCGTAGAACTGGAACGTGAGATCGGGGGTGAACGTCCAGTTCAGCCGCGTTTCGAGCGCGAGGACGGTGAGGTCGAGGTCAGAGAACACGTAGCGCCGCCCGAACGTGGCCGCCGCCGCCTCGTCGTCGAACGCGCCGGCGTACTGCCCCGTCCGGAACTCGTACGAGAACGACGGCGCGAGCCGCACCTCGACGGACGGGCTCAGCCGCCCCGTCAGCCCCACCTCGAGTGTCCGCTCGATCCGGCCCGACTCGTCCCACCGGCCGAGGAACGTGGCGTCGCCGAAGACGGGCTGCCGCCGGTCGGAGAACGGCTGGAAGACGACGTTGTACGTCGTCGGAGTCCGGGCGACGGGGCCGCCGCGCGTGAGCCGGTCGTCGAAGGTCTCGGGCTGGAGGAAGCCACGCAGGTTGAAGCCCCACAGGTTGCTGAACTGCGGCTGCAGGTGGAGCGCGAAGAACGAGTCGAAGAGCTGGCCGCCGTGGTTCCAGCTCTGGATCGTGAAGCCGTAGATCTGATAGAACCGGAGCCAGTCCGGCGCGGGCTGCGTCTCGCGGTAGTTGAGCTGCGTGGTGAGCGTGCGGGCGTCGGCCCGCGTGAGGAAGCCGAGGTCGTTGACCTCGAAGCCGGGGCTGATGAGGGAGCCCGTCACCGAGCCCGTCCAGTTCGCGCCCGAGGTCCGCGCGAGCGACACCTCGGCGAAGTAGCCGTCGAGGCTCGTCGCCTCCGCGTCGAGGTCGAGGTAGTCGGCGTCGGGGCGCTGGTAGTAGCGGGCGCTCGTCCGCTGGAGGCGGAGGATGCGGCCGGGCTCGCCCGTGACGCGGCTGAGCGAGCCGACGCCGCTGACGGTCCACCGCCGGTCAGCCCAGGCGTGCTCGAAGTCGAGGCCGCCGACGTAGGCGCTGCGGTTGAGGAGCGGGTCGAACGCCTCGTTGCTCCCGTCCCGGTTGACGCCCGTAACAAGGGCGCCGACGACAGTCTGCCCGTCGCGGAAGTCCCGCTTGAGCCGGCCCGCCGCGTAGTTCGCCCACGGCTCGACGGCGAGCCGCTCGCGCGTCCCGTCCGGTCCGAGGTACTCCCCGAACTCCTCCGTCGTGACCGCGTCGAGCAGGCCGATCGACCAGTCGCCGACCTTCCCGCTGAGCTTCACCGCCGAGGCGATCGTCGTCTGGTCCGGCGTGTCGGAGAACTCGACCTCGAGGTCGCGGTAGACCGCGCCGAACGCGGTCGGCTGCCGCCCGATCCGGCGGGAGTAGAAGAACGTCGGGGTGTGGCGCGTGCGGTAGGTCCGCGTCCGGCCGAATCCGAAGATGTCGGTGCCTTCGAGAAAGAACGGCCGGCGCTCCTCGAAGAACGTTTCGAACGCCGTAAGGTTGACCTCGGCGGGGTCGGACTCGACCTGCCCGAAGTCGGGGTTGATCGTCGCCGTCAGCGTGAGGTTCGATGTGATGCCGTACTTCACGTCGGCGCCGGCGGAGCCGATGACGGCGTTCTCGCTGTAGAACGGGTCGGCCCCGTCGCCCGGCTCGCGCGTGAGCCGCGTCGCGACGTAAGGCTGGATCTCGAGCCCGTTCGGCGCACGGAGCCCTTCGAGCCCGACGAGCCGGCCGAAGCGCGAGACGTAGCGGTCCTCGTCCGGCCGGATCGGTGCCCAGAACGCCTCCTCGCCGTTCGACGGGATCGAGCGCTGGAACTGGATGCCCCACGCCTGCGCGCCCTCGACCGTGCGGAAACGGAGTTGGGAGAGCGGGATGCGGAACTCGGCCGTCCACCCCTCGCCCGAGCGGTGCGTCTCGGCCTCCCATACGGCGTCCCAGTTCCAGTCGTCGAACGTGTCGTTGTAGACGAGGATGTCCTGCTTCACCCCGGCCGCCGTCACGGCGAACTCGAACGCCGTCCGCTCGTCGTCGTAGCTGTCGATGCTGACGAGGGCGCGGTCGCTCACGATGGACTGGTCGCGGCGGCCGAGCCGGGCGATCATCGTCGAGGGATCGCGGACGAAGTTGAGGAAGCCGACGTAGAGCGCCGCGTCGTCGTAGAGCACGCGGACTTCGGTGCGCTCACTCGCCGGCTCGCCGACTTCGGGTTCGAGTTGGACGAAATCCGTCGCCACCGGCGCGGCGTCCCACACGGCCTCGTCGAGCCGCCCGTCGATGTCCGGCCGCTGACCCGGCGCGAGGCGGACGGCGCCGAGCACGAGGCGCGTCTCCCCCGTCTGCGTGGTGTCCGCACCGAGCGAAACCGACGCGAGGGAGGCGGTCTGCGCGGCGGCGGTAGACGCCAGCAGGCAGAGCCCGGCGACGCCGGCGAGAACCTTACGTGCACCTATCATTATCGGTCGGTTCGATGAGCCCGGCGCCCCGCAAGCGCCTGAGCGAAATAATCGCCCCGATGATAGCGCACATATCCCGCCGACGCAACCACTTCCCCGATGGTGCCGCACCCCCCGTGCCGGGCGTGTCACCGCCGGCTTCTAAAGCCCTCGATCCCCTCGGCCGAGCCGCGCTGTCACGTGCCAAGCCAGTACGTCGCTTTGATGAGGAAGATGTTCTGCACGTCCTCGCGGAAGATGGCGCCGAAGTCGCGGCCGAACCGGAAGTCCCCGAAGTTCTCGAACCCGTCGCGCTGCTGCTGCCACACGAAGAACAGCGCCGAGCCGGGGCGGTACTCCCAGCGTACGACGGCGCTGCCACGGAGCGAGCGGAAGTTGAAGTCGGGGTCATCGAGCGTGAACGCCTCGCCGCCGTCGCCGGGCTGGACTTGGAAGGCGTCGCCGTCGGCGTCCGGGACGAAGACGTCCGCGCCGTCCACCTCGTCGATGCGGCCGGGCGCCACGCTCCCCCGGTCCACGCCGTACACGTCGAAGTCGTACGTGCCAGGCGCGGCGAACTCCTTGTAGCCGGAGTACCGGCCGGCGGTGACGAAGGGGCGCGCGTAGAGCTGGAGCGAGAGCTCCGGCGTGAACGTCCAGTTCGCCCGCAGGCCCACGGAGAACGATGTCTGCTCGATGTCGCCGAACACGTAGCGCGTGCCGAACGTCGCCGCCGCCGCGTCGCTCTCGACGCTCGTGAGGTACTGGTCGGTGTCGAACTGACGGCTGAAGTCGGGGCTGATGGTGAGTTCGAGTGACGAGTTCGGCCGAACCGTGATGTCCGTCCCGAACTCGACGTCGTATTCGGGGTTGTCGACGAACTCGGTGCGGAGGAAGGCATATGCCTCGCCAGAGACCGCCTTCCGCGGATCGCTGTAGATCCACGGGTTGACGCCGATGTCCGCCGGCCGCCGCGCCGCCGGCCCGCCGCGCGTGAGCCGGTCGTTGTACACCGCGGCAGGCACGCCGCCGACGTAGAGCCCGCCGCCCCACAGGTTGCTCAGTTGGACGTTCGAGTTGAAGTTGATGCCGCGGTTGATCACCTGCCCGTCGCCGTTCATCGACACGTTCCAGTTCACGTTGCCGCCCCACCGCCGCAGCCAGTCCACACCGGGCTCGTTCTCGTTGTAGATCACGATGCCGGAGAGTGCGTAGGCGTCGGACCGGAACTGGAAGCCGAGGTCGTTGACGTCGAAGCCCGCGCTGACGAGGTTCGTCGTGACCGAGCCGATGAGCTTGCCGCCGGTCTTGGCGACGGAGAACTCGCCGTACGTCCCGCTCAGGCTCGTCGCGCCGGGGTCGAGCGCGAGGTGGCCGGCGTCGGGCCGCTGGAGGTAGCGCTGCGGCGCGCGCTGCAGGTCATCGATCACCTCGATCGAGCCCGCGACGTAGCTCCCGGCGACGACGCCGCTCACGGCCCAGCTCCGGTTCCCCCACGCGTGCTCGAAGTCGAGCCCGCCGACGTAGGCCTCGCCCGGCGTGATGCCCTCGAACGCCGCCTCGCTCATGCTCCGGTTCGTCGCCGTGAAGAGCCCGCCGACGACGGAGTTGCCGCCGCGGAAATCGCGCTTGACGCGTCCGACGGCGTAGTTCGTGAGGGGCTCGACGGGCGAACGTAGCTCGTCCCCGCTCGGGTCGATGTAGCGCGCCTGCTCCTCGAGGGTCACGGCATTGAGCACGCCGACGGACCAGTTCCCCACCTTCCCGCTGAGCTTCGCCGCCGTCGCGATCGTTGTCTGATCCGGCGCGTCGACGTACACGTACTCGTCGCCGCTGAGCCCGCGCTGGGGCCGCCGCCCGATCCGCCGGGAGTAGAAAAACGTCGGGCGGTAGCTCGCCGTGTAGCCCCGCGTCCGCCCGAACTCGAACACGTCCACGCCCTCGACGAAGAACGGGCGCCGCTCCTCGAAGAAGACCTCGAACGCCGAGAGGTTGACGACGGCGGGGTCGGCCTCGACTTGGCCGAAGTCTGGGTTGATCGTCGCGGAGAGCGTGAGGTTCGACGTGATGCCGTACTTCAGGTCGGCCCCGGCGCTCCCGATGACGGCGTTCTCGCGGTAGAACGGGTCGTCGCCGTCGCCCGGCTCGCGCGTGAGCCGGGTTGCGACGTAGGGCTGCACCTCCAGCCGACGCGGCGAGGCGAGCCCTTCGAGCCCCCCGAGCGTGCCGAAGCGCGAGACGTAGCCGTCGACGTCGGGCAGCAGCGGGGCCCAGAACGACTTCTCGTCGTTCCGCGCGATGTCGCGCTGGAACTCGATCCCCCACTGCTGCGGCCCGTCGCCCGTCTGGAAGCGGAGTTGGGAGAGCGGGATGCGGAACTCGGCCGTCCACCCATCCACGTCCGACGCCACGGCGACGTCCCAGACGGCATCCCAGCTGTTGTCCTCGTCCGAATCGTTGTAGATGAGGAAGTCGTACTTCACGCCGGCGGCGTTTACGCCGAACGCAAAGGCCGTGCGCCCGTCGCCGTACGAGTCGATGCTGACGAGCACTTTGTCGCTGACGTTCCAGTCGTCGCGGCGCGCGAGGCGGCGCACGATCTGCTCCGGCGCGTCGTCGTGACAGCGGAAGCCGACGTAGAGCGCGTCGTCGTCGTAGAGCACGTAGGACTCCGTGCGCTGCGTGGAGGCCGCGCCCGGATCGGGCCGCATCTGTGTGAAGCCCGTCGCCATCTCGGCCGTCGCCCACGCCGCGTCGTCCAGCTTTCCGTCCAGCACCGGCCGAGCGATCGCCGCGATGCGGACGGCGCGGACCTCGGGGTTGCGCCGTTTCTCATCGTCATCCCCGTCGGGGGCCGCGGCCACGGCGGAGGTCAGCAGGAGCGAGAGGAGGAAACACACGGGGGCGCGCATGGGGGTAGCCGTTTGGGACGGTGCTGCCAGGGCATAGCTCACCCAGCAGGGGTCGATAAAGGGTGAAAAGGGTGGATAGGACCGCGTGCTGCCGCTACCGCTGCTCTCGGCAACGCGCGTCGTTGCCGTCGCGCTGAGCGCGGGCCTCGCAACGCACGCGCTCCAGTTCGCGCTCGACGTTCTGGAGTGCGGCGCGAGCAGCGCGGAGGTCGGAGCGGAGGGCACGACGCTCGGATTCCGTCCAATCGGAGGAGTCCTGCTCCACGTCGTCGAGTTCCGCGTTCACTTCGTCGAGGTCGCTGCGGAGGTCTTCCAACGCTTCGTCGAGATCGGCTTCCGCCTCCGACCATGCTTCGATGTGGGCAGCCTCCATCTCTACCGTAGCCTCGGCGAGCGCCTGGTCGACCTCTGCTTGGATGCTCTGCCAGTCGACCTCGTCCATCGCAAGCGCGATCTCGCCTTCGAAGTCGATCGCGGCCATCGCGCGTCCGGCTTCGGCCATCGCCTGCTCCATGATCGGCCCGATGCCTTCGAGCGCCCGTTCGATGGCGGCGAAGTCGGGTTCCTCGACACGGATGTTTCGCCTCGCTTCGCGCTCGACCTCACGTTCCGCATCGCGCGTGGCCTTCCGGTCGATGACGGTTCCGAAGGCACCCGACGTGCGGCGGAGCTTGATGCTCCCGTTCAACACTCGAAGGTCGAGTTGACGTCCGCCGGACCCGATCCGGCCTTCGGCCTGGCTACCCACGTGCCCGGTTCGCTGGATGTTCAGCGGGAAGTCGGAGTGGATGCTCCCGGTCTGCGCTCGTGCCCGGACGTTCGCGTCCAGCGAGGCGGGCAAGTCGAGGACGATGCTGCCGTTCGTCGTTTCGAACGTCATTTCGCCGTCCCACTCCGCGCGGCCGAGCCGGGCCCTGATGCTCCCGTTCGTCGTGTTCGCGCGGACGAGACCGGCGGCCTCAGCCGTGATACTGCCGTTGACCGTGCTCGCCGTCACGTCGCCGCGCCGCGAGGCCGTCTCGATGCTCCCGTTGACGGTACGGGCTTCCACGTCGCCGCCGAGATCGTCCGTCTTGACGCTTCCGTTGACGGTCCGCCCGACGAAGCGCACGTCCTCCGGGAGTACGATGTCGAACGTCACCTGCACGTCGTTGTCGCGCACATTCCCGCGCGCGCCCTGCCCCGGCTCGCACTCGGCCCGCTGCCCCGGGTAGACGGCACAGACCACGACGCCGTTGGCAAACTCGTTAACGACGATCTCCACCTCGTCCTCCATCCCCCGCCGCGACTTCTTCTCCGCCTCGACCTTCACGCGGTCGCCCGAGCCGGTCCGGGCACGGATCGACCCGTTCACGCCGTGGACCTCGATGAATCCGCCACGACCGACGCGCCCTTCCCAGAGGAACGTATCGTCGCTCGAACGGAAGGCGTAACCCGATACGATCGCAGGCTGCGGAGGCGAGGGCTTCGCTACGGACGATTCCCACACCTTCGGCGTTTCCGGCTGGCTCTCCACCGGCTGGAACGCGGCGAGCGGTGCCGCAAGTGCCAGCGCCAGCACGCCGACCGTCGCCAGATCGGTGCGCGTCGCGGCGCCCCGGTTCTGCGCGGGATCGAGGATCGATAGGACGCGGCCTTCGAGGTTGGAACGCCGCGCCATAGGGGCCGTCGCAGCGAGCGCGAGCGGCTCGCGGCGGAAGCGGCGTGCGATCTGGACGAGGTGCTGCGCGTAGTCCGACGCCCGCGCGCCGTGGTTCAGCACGAAGTCATCGCACGCATGCTCCCGCTCGACCATGAAGCGCCGGTAGGCGAGCCACGCGAGGGGGTTGAACCAGTGCAGCGCGAGGCTCCCCTGCGCAACGCTCTGCGTCAGGCAGTCGCGGCGGACGATGTGGGCCAGCTCGTGCGTGAGCACGACTTCCCGCCGGTCCTCGTCCCAGTCGTCGGCGTCGTACGGCAGCACGACGACGGGGTCGAACACGCCGCCGGCTATGGGGATCGTGAGTCGGTCGCTGCGGAGCAACCGAACGGGCCGGTGCAGCTCCATCCCGAAGGCAACGCGCTCTTTGAGGTCCAGCCAGTCGAGGTCGTACACGGGCTCGGCCTGTTGCACCAGCCGCCACGCGCCGAGCACGGCGAGAAACCAGCGAGCGGCAATCAGAAACGCGCCCGCTCCCCAGACGAGCACGAGCCACGTTTTCCAGTCTCGCATCGGACCCGGCATCGACGTGCTGCTCCACGGCATCGGCGAAACGGCAGCGGGTGCGGCGGCGCGGTGCTCGATGACAAACGCCCGCGTGTCACCAGAGAGCACTCGCGTCTTCACGTCGCGCTCGAGCCGGACCACCGGCGGAGCTACGGCTGCACGGGGGGCCTTGGGGGCGCGGGGTGCGACGGCGGGCGCCGGAGCCATCCGAGGCATCGGAGCGGCAGGTGGAGCGGGCGCCACGGGAGGAGCCGGGAATGCCGCAGCCGGCAGGCTCTGGGCTGGAAGCACGGGGACGTGCCAGCCGGGGACCACGGCGAAGAGTAGCGGGAGCATCAGCGCCGTTCCGAACGCGAACGCCCAGACGGCGTGCCGCGTCGCCGCCGAAACCCGGCGCAGCATCGCGACGGCGAGGAAGGCGAGGAGAAAAACGAGCGTGCCTTTGGCGGCGACGGCCAGGAGCAGCGCGGCTCCGTCGGCGAGGCTGAGATCGGTAAACAGGTTCATGCTAGCGGCCCTCTCTGCGTGCGTGCTCGATGAGCGTGGCGAGGCGGTTTAGTTCGTCGTCGGAAAAATCACGACCCTCCGTGTCTAGCAGCGCCGCGACGGCCTGCTCGGCGGAGCCGTCGAAGAACGTCCGGACGACGTGGCGGAGCGCGGTCTTTCGCGCCTTCTCCGGTGCGACGGTGGGCTGGTAGACGTAGCGCGGCCCGTCCTTCGTGTGCGTGAGGTGCCCCTTCTCTTCGAGGATGCGCAGCATCGCCCGGACAGCCGAATAGCTCGGCGGGTTGGGCATCCCGTCCATCACCTCGGCGGCCGTGGCCTCGCCAAGTTGGTAGACGATGTCCATGATTTGCCGCTCGCGGCGGCTGAGCGTGGGAGGAGGCATAGAGATGGAAGAGCGAGTTAGAAGGCGCTACGGGGGCAGCGAGCGGAGTGTTACACGCCGTGCTAATTTTTTACCACTCACAAAGTAGTGGCTCCCACGCGCGCCGTCAATACGTCATGCTATTTTTTTAGCACCTACCTCATCGGACCGAATCGCCGCCCCAAAACGAAGCGGGCGGCGCCGCTCGTGCAGCACCGCCCGCGAAGCGCGCTATCGTGTCTCAGCCTACTTCCTGGCTCCCTTCATCATCTCGAAGACCTGGAGCACGCCTTCACGCGGCATCTTGATGAAGTCGTTGAACTGCCCGCCCGACGCGAGGATTTCGCCTCCGTCGAGCGCGATCGACTGCCCGGTGAGGTAGGTCGAGCCGTCGGAGAGGAGGAAGACCGCGAGGTCGGAGAGTTCGTCGGGTTCGCCGAAACGCCGGAGCGGAACGCGCTTCTTCATGTTGTTCGCCATCTCCTCGTCGGGGACGAGCCGGCTCCACGCGCCCTCCGTCGGGAAAGGGCCGGGGGCGATGCAGTTGAGGCGGATGCCGTACGTCCCCCACTCCGCCGCGAGCGACTTCGTCATCGCCACGATGCCGGCCTTCGAGACGGCGCTCGGGAGGACGAACGCGCTGCCGGTCTCGGCGTACGTCGTCGCGATCGAGAGGACGACGCCTGCCGTGCCGCGCTCGATCCACCGCTGCCCGCACCATTGCGTGCAGTAGAACGAGCCGTAGAGGTTCGTCTTGACGATGGCGTCGAACCCGTTCGGGCTGATGTCGGCGGAAGCCGAGAGGAAGTTGGCGGCGGCGTTGTTGAGCAGCATCGTGACGGGCCCCTGCCGCTCCTCGGCCGCTTCGAAGAACTCGACGACGCTGTCGTGCTCGCGGATGTTGCACGAGATGCCCTCCGCCTCGCCGCCCGCTTCGCGGATGTCGGCGACGGTCTCGTCGAGCGGTTCGGTGCGGCGACCGCAGATCGTAACGCGGGCGCCGAGCGACGCGCACCGCATCGCCATTTCGCGGCCGAGCCCGGTGCCGCCGCCGGTGACGACGAGGTGCTCGCCAGATAAGAGGTCGTCGCGGTAGATCGATGCCATAGCAGGAAGGGGAGATAGGGTGAGGTTAGGGGCCTGAAAAGTACGGCCGGCACAACGGGCGAGGGACAGACTTCGCAGCCTGTCCCTCGCTTGGCGCTCCCCCAACCTCACGCGGTCACTGGAGCAGCGTCAGCTTACCCGAAAGCACCGCGTCCTCGAGGCTGACGACGTAGATGTACGTCCCCGCGGCGGCGCGCGCCCCGCTATCCATGCGACCATCCCAGATCACCTCGTACGCTCCTTCCCCCTGCACTTCGATGGCCAGCACGCGCACGAGTTGGCCCAGCACGTTGTAGATCTTCACCACCGCCACTTGGGGAGCGACGTCAGCGCTGGTTCTAAACGAGATATGCGTTCGCTCCACGAAGGGGTTGGGGTAGGCTCCGAGGAGTTCGACGGAAGTAGGAACGGCCGCCTCTTCCTCTTCGGCGTCTACCGGATTCTCTCCCCCATCCGAGAGCGAGGTGAACGGACTCGTCACGCCCCATGCGAGGCTGATCGCGACGATTTCGTCGCGCACCTCTTCGGCCTCCGGTGACCCTTCGGGCAGGCTGTAATAGAGCACGAGCAGGTCTTCGATCTTCAGCTTGGCCCACACCTTGGGCAGGAACTGATACCGCGTCGCGCTGGAGTCCGCGAGACCGAGATCGTAGGCATACGACACGGGCTGTCCGAACGCCTGGCCGCTCAACGTAATCGTGACGGGCACCGCTTCGTCGTACCGGCCAGAGACGATCATCTGCTGTCCTTTGAAGAGGCTCGGCGGCGGATCGGGGTGGACGTCGGATACCACCGCCGGGGCGAAAGCGATCTCGGTGTCGAGCAGGACGGGGTTACGGATCTGCAGGTAGAAATCGGTAATCACGGATTCGAGTTCGTCCTCCCCGAGGAACTGGGCGAACCCGTCGTTCTCGCTCGCCAGCAACGTCAGGAGCTGACGGTTCACCGATTCCCCGATCCCGAACGTGAAGACGATTACGCCCGTCTCCGTGTCCAGAATGAGGTCGCGGACGTACGCAGCCAACGGTTCGGTCTGCGTGATACCCGCCGTGGCTTCGCCATCGGTAAAGAAGACGATGAGGTTCGCCGTCTCCTCGCTCGCAGCCGAGAACTGCGGCACCGCGACGCCGAACGCGCCCGAGATATTCGTGCTCCCGTCGGCTTGGAACCCGCTGATGTACGCGAGCGCAGCATCCCGATTCTCTGCGGTGTACTCGACGTGCTCAGGCCTGAAGCTGCTGACGTTGGAGGCGAAGTCCACGATGTTGAAGCGGTCGCCTTCGTCGAGGTTGTTCACGATGAAGTTCGCTGCGTTCCGGGCCTGCACGATCTTGTCACCTCTCATACTCCCCGAGCGGTCCACAATGAGCGTGAAGACCTTATCGATGGACTCGGTGACGTCACTCGCATCGGGCTCCACCACGAACACAAGGAAGCCCCGATTGCCGTCGTCCGCGACCGTGCTGTCGGCGAGGAACGTGCTGAAACCGAAGAGTCCGAGTTCGTCCGGGTTGAGCGTGTAGCGCATGCGGTAATCCGCGTTCGCTACCGTCTCAAAGGATTCCCACACGACGGAGGCCGTCGCCCCATCGTTCAGCACGGTGGCTCCGGAGTGGCTAATAAAATTGATCGCGTCGATCATGCGCGAGGACGTCAGCGTCAACTCCAGCCGTTGCG
This sequence comes from Rhodothermales bacterium, assembly GCA_039944855.1. Classification (NCBI taxonomy): domain Bacteria; kingdom Pseudomonadati; phylum Rhodothermota; class Rhodothermia; order Rhodothermales; species Rhodothermales bacterium. The sequence goes on from JBDUXZ010000037.1 coordinate 227,271, forward strand.
CATCCAGCGGAGCCGTTTGAATGGAGCGGTAATCGTGAGGGTATCGGTACTCCACGTCGCCAAAGGAATAGGGCAGGAGCTGGACGTAGCTGATCTCCACGACGAGGGACGAGTCCGCCTGCACGGCTTGCGGGATCGCGAAGTAGAACGGCTCGCTCTCGGCGAGGTAGGCCTCGAGGCCCGGGTCCGGCTCTCCCCCGCCCCCCGGAAGCGTGGTGTCGGGAGGCGCAGCGGTGAAGACGGCCTCGCGCCAGACCCCGTTGACGCGCCACCGGAGCGACGTCGCGCTCGCGCCCTGTGGCAGCGGGAACACGTAGGTCGACCGCACCGAATCGGCGAACGTGTTCTGAAACGTCTGCGTCGCCGTCGTGAGCGCGATCTGGTTCTCGATGGCGGCGCTCACCTCGCTCCGCTCCAGCCGGAGGAAGACGCCCTCGGAAGCGTCCACCACGCCGACCCCATCGGCCAGCGCTACCGAGCTAGCGAGCGAACAGATGCAGGCGAAGCAGGCGAACAGAAACGGTCTCATGACACCCTCCAGATCGATAGCTGGTACGAAGCGGCCCGGTCACAGCCGGCCGGACCAAACGGATACAAAGTATTCGCCTGACACCGCTTATGCAACCTCCCACTGCTCTCCTAAGCGAAAAGAGGAGGCCCCCACAGTGTGAAGGCCTCCTCTCCTCTACTCACTTACTCGATCACGCCTTGGACTCTTTCGGCTTGACTTCGGGCTCGGTCGGGAAGACCGATGCGCCGTAGGCCTGGCCTTTGCTCTGCGGAAGCGGCCCGCCGTCGCCAGCCGGAGCGCCGTCGCCCGACGCCGCTTCGAGCGTCATGACGGCGTTCTTCATGTACTCCTCCAGCGTGAACGAATCGACCTGGATGGCATCGAGACGAGCGGCTTCGGCCTGCGCGAGGGTCTCGGCCTCGTCGCGGGTGATGATGCCCTTCTCGGTAGCCATCTGCACGAGCTCCTTCCCACGGATGCGGGGGAGCTGCCGGGCCTTGATCGCCTCTTTGATCTTCCGCTCGGCGGGCTCCGCCGTGTGGACGAGCCGGAGCGCGTGCTCCAGCCGGCCGAGCGCGTCGGTCGGGTCGTCGGAGACGTAGAGGCCGGCGGTGTGGCGGTCGCGCTGCGGGCCGGGCACCTGCATGGCCTGCGCCACCTTGTGACCGAGGGAATCGCTCGGGCCTGTCGAGAGCGGGTTGCTCCGGCTCCAGAGCGCGACGGGGCCGCGCAGGACCGAGCCGAGCACCGGCACGTCGAGGTTTTCATAGAGCCCGTCGAACGCGATCTGGATCTGCAAGAGCGCGTACTCCATCGACCAGCGCATGAACGACTCGTCTTCCTTCCGACGGCCTTCGTTCTCGAAGCGCGCGAGCACGGCATTCCCGAGGTACATCCACGAGAGGATGTCGGCGAAGCGGCCCGTGACCTTCTCCTTCCGCTTGAGGTCGCCGCCGAGCGAGCCCATTGCGATGTCCGCGAGGAAAGCGAACGAGGCGCTCGTCCACGAGAGCTTGCGGTAGTAGTGCGCCGCCGGTCCGTTGACGGGCGCGCCGGCGAGGTAGCCGCGCGAGAGCGAGAGGTAGAGCGCGCGGACCTTATTGCGGCCGATGTGCGCGATGTGACCCCAGAACGCCCTGTCGAAGCTGTGGAGGTCGTCGTTCTCGAGCGCTTCGATCTCTTTCAGCGCGTACGGGTGGCAGCGGATCGCGCCCTGCCCGAACACCATCAGCGTCCGCGTCAGGATGTTCGCACCCTCGACCGTGATCGACACAGGAACGCCGGTGTAGCCGGCCGCGAGCGTGTTACGCGGGCCCTCCGAAATCGCGTTCCCGCCGAGGATGTCCATCCCGTCGTTGATGATCTTCCGGAACAGCTCGGTCGTGTTGTACTTCATGATCGCCGTAACGACGGCCGGCTTGGCGCCTTTGTCAAGCCCGCCGTTCGTGTAGCGGCGCGCAGCTTCCATGATGTACGTGAACCCGCCGATGCGGGCGAGCGGCTCTTCGATCCCTTCGAACTTCCCGATCGGGAGGCCGAACTGCTTGCGGACCGCGGCGTGCGCGCTCGCCACGCGGTAAACGTGCTTCGCACCGCCCGTCGCGGAGGCGGGGAGCGAGATGCCGCGCCCGGCGGCGAGGCTCTCCATCAGCATCCGCCAGCCGATCCCGGCCCCAGCCGCCCCGCCAATCACGGCGTCTTCGAGCGAGAGGACGACATCGTGCCCCTCGGTGGGGCAGTTGTAGAACGGGACGCCCATCGGGTCGTGCCGCTTACCGAGCTCGACGCCCTCGGTGTCGGTCGGGATGAGGGCGCAGGTGATGCCGAGGTGCTTGCCTTTGCCGAGGAGGTTCTCGGGGTCTTCGAGCTTGAACGCGAGGCCGAGCACGGTGGCGACGGCCGCGAGCGTGATGTAGCGCTTCCGCCAGTTAAGACGGACGTAGAGCTTGCCGTCGTCGCCGCGGAAGACGGTGCCGGTCGACGAGATCGCACCCGCGTCGCTGCCGGCCTGCGGCTCGGTGAGCGCGAAGGCGGGGAGGTCTTCGCCGTCGGCGAGGCGCGGGAGGTAGTGGTCCTTCTGCGCCTGCGTCCCGTAGTGGATCAGCAGCTCGGCCGGGCCGAGCGAGTTGGGCACCATCACGGTGATGCCGAGCACCTGGCTCCGCGCCGACAGCTTCGCCACGACGGCGGAGTTGGCGGAGGCGCTGAAGCCAAGCCCGCCGTACTGCTCGGGAATGATGAGGCCGAAGAACTTCTCCTTACGAAGGAACGCCCATACCTCGTCGGGCAGGTCCTTCCGCTGCTGGACCTCCCAGTCGTTCGTCATCCGGCAGACCTCTTCGACGGGGCCGTCGAGGAAGGCCTGCTCTTTGGTGGTGAGGCCGGGGTAGGCTTCGCGGAGGAGCCGCTTGAAGTCGGGCTTGCCGGAGAACAGGTCGCCGTCGACCCAGACCGTACCGGCCTCGATCGCGGTCTTTTCCGTCTCGGAAATCTGGGGGAGGAAGCCGAGCGCCTTCATCCCCTGCATGACGCCTTTCGAGAGGGTGTTGCGGCGGATGGGCGGCACGCCGAAGAGGGCGGCTGCGGCGCCGGCACCGAGGAGGGCTGTGCGGAGCTTCATGGGAATAGGAGTTGATGAGCGAGGGTCGAGCGGCGTCGCGAGGTTTACAGCGTTAACCGCTTCCGTTAAAAGAGACGCCTCGGGTACCCGTCGGGATGCCGGAAGCGCTTCGGTGACTCTAGGTTAACAGTGTAAACCATTTCAAAGATCCGCGCAAGTCGAAGCAAATCGTACCTCCTCATTGACCACATAAAGAGGCCCGGCTGCGAACACATCGCAGCCGGGCCTCGATCTTTCAGCGGATCAGTCCGCTGAGTCGAGCCGTTTTAGAACGCGCGCCGCACGCTGTTGTAGGCGTGCCGGACGGCGTCTTTCGTTTCGTCCCACAAGCCTTCGTCGTGGCGGTGGACGTAGCCCTTGCGGATGTCGCCTTCGGCGCGGCCGAAGTCGAGTTCGCGGTAGCGCTTGTCATTCGCCATCTCATAGCCGTAGCGATACGCAGGCTCGTAGTAGGCGTAGTCGTTCTCGCCTTTGAACGTGCCTTCGTAATGCGTGCGGAAGTCAGGCTCGACGTCCACCCACTTTACGGCGCCGGTCGTCTGCGTGCCACCGGTTTCTTCGACTTCGACGCGCGTGCTGCGCACCTCGCCGCCGACGGTCTCTTCGCGCTCGCGGACCTCCTTGCCCACGGCGACTTCGCCCGTCACTCGAGCTTCCTTCGAGACGACGGCTTCTTCGTCGCGCTCGACGAGTTCGATCTCGTCTTCGCGGAAGGCGGCGTCAGCCTCTTCGGGGGTGAGCTTGCGGTCCACACGCTCGCGGTCGACGTGGATCTCTTCGTCGCGGAGGCGGAGGGTCTCCTCCACCATGTCGGTGTCCACGTACTTGTGCACACGGACGCCACCGCGGACGACCTCACGCTTGCCGATCTTGAGCTGCTCTTCGATCTCTTTGAAGCGGGCCTGGGCGCGATCCGCGTAGCGCTCGCGCTCCTCGACGATCTCGTCCTGATCGTAGGGCTCGGTCTCGGTGTAGCCGGTGAACCCTTCCTTTTTGTACGCCTCGTGCCGCTCGCCGAACGGAACCGGGTTGTGGCGCGCCATGATGTCGGCCGCCGTCTCGGCGTCCTGATCGTGGACGCGGGCGATGACGAGGGCGCCGCCACGGCGGACCGCTTCGGCGTAGAACTCCGACTCGTCTTGGGGCACGCCGTAGCCGGTGAGGGCGTCGGGCGTGGTGTTCTTCTCCGCGTCTACCTCGTAGTCGCTCCGTTTGCCTTTCTCGTACGAAGCGTATCGGAGATGCTCGTCGCCGAAGCCTCGTTCTTCCAAGTCTTCTACGACACGGTGGGCGGTGACGCGGTCGTCATAGAGTCCAACAATTGTCTTAGCCATAATTCGTAACCTCGAGAGGTGTGTGGTCAGATGTGATGAGCGAGTGTGAGAGGTGAAAAGAGGTCTCAGTGAGGCTCGTCGGCCGGGGATTGCTCCGGCCCGAGGCGCTCGACCTCCACTCGCTCCGAGCGAAGGGTAACGTCCTGCGGTTGGCGGCGCTCGGTCCGCCGCTTGGTGATGTGCAGTTCTTCTTTGAGGAGGAGCTTCTTCTCAACGACGAGTACCTCCTCGAATACGGGGACGATCGTCGTGTCGCCCTCGGATCGGACGGGCACCGGGGCATCGATATACCGATCCACCGCTACACGCTCGACCTCGACTTCTTCGCGGAGGAGGGGCTCGTCCACGACTTCCTGCCGGGTCTCGACGTGCTTCGTGATGCGCACGCGGCCCGTCTCGCGGACCCGCTTGCTCACGTTGAGCCGTTCTTCGACGATCGGCACGCGTAGCTCCCCGCCGTTCTCCAGCAAATCGCTGAAGGCGACGGGGAGGTGGTACGCGCCATCATCGCGCCGCTCCAGAATGTCTGGAGCGATGTCGATCCGCTCTCCCGAGTCCAGCCGAAGCGGGATTCGGTCGGGCGAACCCGAGACCGGGGCGGATGCGAGGGTAGCCTCGCGCCCGTCCACGTCCGTCACGACGAGCGACGAGTCGGTCACGCGCGATCTCCGCGTGCGCTGGCATAACCGTAGCGCACCGCGTCCCGCACGTCGTCGTAGCGACTGTTCGGGTACTGCTTCGTGTAGCTACGCTCGAGATCGGACTCCGCTTCCGTGTAGGGACGGTTGCGATAGCTCTCGTCGTACGCCGTCTCGTAGCCGAAGCGGTACGCGGGGTCGTACGTGTCGAAATCGTTCCCGGTGGCGGCATACGCCGTTTTGTAGTGGTTCCGAAATTCGCCAGCGTACTCGTCGTAGGACTCAGCCTCGACGTTGTCGCGCTCGACCACATGTCCGTAGTCGTCGTAGACCGTGACGGACTCCTTCACGGTGTCCGGAACGATCGTCGTCAAATACACAACGCCGTCGCCAATCGATATGTCACGGGCGGGATATTCCGTCCCGTCTTCGAGAACGATCGCATCGACGCGCTTTTCGTCGGTGTTCACGATCATCTGGTCGACTTCGCCGACGTGGTTACCATCGGCGTCCACGGCTTCATAGCCACGCACGTCCTGGTCGTCGAACGAGAGTTCCCAGCTTCCAGTGTTTGAAAGGGGTACGCGTTTCATAGTATTAATAGAGGTCTAGTTCAGAGAAGTGAGAGGGGTCGGCAGGTGTACCCTGCCAGCGTAGCACGACCGTCAGTTCTTCTCGAGGTCGACGCTGTTGGCCGAGATGTAGACGCCCTGCCGCATGGCACGGTCACGGTCCACATCCGACATATCGGCGTAATCGGGTACGCTAGAGTCGAACGCCTGGATGGTGCCGGCGATGTCGAGCATGTTGCCGTCGTTGACGTCGTAGGTGCCGTCGGAACCGTCACCAGGACCGACCCGCCACTCGCCCATGTCTTCGAGGACAATGAGGGCAGCCTCATCCATGTCCGTGCCAGGTCCAACAGCGAATGAGCTATCGCCGGTGAGTCCGATGACACGCATGCCGTCGAGGTCTACTTCGCGCCCGACGAGCGCGGTCCCATTGGCGAGCGCCGCGAAGGACGTGACTTCGTCGTCCATTTCCATCGGCTCGGGCTGATCAATGGGTTCGACGGGGTCGACGACGGCGATGTCGTCTTCATCGGGTTCGTCGTCGAAGAGTTCGGCGATGAGCCAGATGAGTCCGGCGATGGCGAGCAGGGCGAGGAGCCAGGTCCACCACGGGGTGCCGCCTTTGCGTTCTACGGGAATGTTAGCCACGGTTGCCTCCAGATGTGATTTGAGAGATGGGATCCGCTGCGCAAGAGGTGAGGGCGCGCAGCGGGTTCTTGCAATGTCTTATGTATTACGGGTCAGCCGTCGATAGGTTCTGTTCTCGCCGCTCCCATCTCTCCAGACGGAGGAGAACAGGGAGAACGCGAAAGGGGCGCCCTCGCGGACGCCCCCATGGTGGTAACAGGTCTCGATGTGCCTCGCGACCGAGGACCTCAACCTGAATATGCCAGCCCAGGATGGCCTAGATCTGGAGGTTCTCAAACACCCCCGCCGCGCCCATCCCACCGCCGACGCACATGGTGACGATGCCGTAGCGCTCGCCGCGCCGCTTCATCTCGTGGAGCAGCGTCGCGGTCAGCTTCGCGCCCGTGCAGCCGAGCGGGTGGCCGAGCGCGATCGCCCCGCCGTTGACGTTGACCCTGTCCTGGTCCAGCCCGAGATCACGGATCACGGCGAGCGCCTGCGACGCGAACGCCTCGTTGAGCTCGAACAGGCCGATGTCGTCGAGCGACAGCCCAGTCTGCTTCAGCACCTTCTTGACGGCGTTGATCGGGCCGATGCCCATGATCTCCGGCGGCGCGCCGTGAACGGCGAATCCGACGAGCCGAGCGAGGGGCTCAGCGCCCGTCTCCTCGACCATCCGCCTGCTCATCACGACGGCGGCGGCGGCCCCATCGTTCATCTGCGAGGCGTTGCCGGCCGTCACGCTCCCCCCCTGCTTGAACGCGGGGCGGAGCCGGGCGAGCGCTTCGAGCGTGGTGTCGGCGCGAGGCCCTTCGTCGACGGTGTGCGTGAAGGCGAGCGTGTTCGTGTCGGTGCCGCCGGCGTAGACGGTGTCTTCGACCTCGAGCGGGACGATCTCTTCCTCGAACCGCCCGCTCTCGATCGCGTCGATCGCGCGCATGTGTGACTGGAGCGCGAAGGCGTCCTGGTCCTCGCGGCTGACGTTGTATTGGTCGGCGACGTTCTCCGCCGTAATCCCCATCGACGCGTACACGTCGGGGTTCGCCGTGGCGAGGTCGGTGTCGGGGGCGAAGTAGAACCCGCCCATCGGGACCGAGCTCATCGACTCCGTCCCGCCCGCGACGATCACCTCGCTCTGGCCGAGCACGATCGCGTTGTTCGCCTGCGCGATCGTCTGCAAGCCCGACGAGCAGAAGCGGTTGATGGTGGCGGCGGCAGAGTCCGTCGAGAGCCCGGCCTTCTGCGCGATGACGCGGGCCATGTTCATCCCCTGCGGTCCCTCGGGGAAGGCGCAGCCGATGAGGAGGTCCTCGATCTGATCGGGGCTGAGGTTGCCGGCCCGCTCGATCGCGCCGCGCACGGCGGTCGCGCCGAGGTGCTCGGGCCGGACGTTCCGGAGCGCGCCCTTGTTCGCCTTGCCGACGGCGGTGCGGACGCTGGATACGATAAAGGCTTCGTTGATCTGCATGGTTTGGGGGGTTATGGGTTTGAGGTCGGAGGTTGTGGGTTCTCTATGAGAGACCCCGAACCTCGAACCCCGAACCTCCTACTCAATTGCGGAGCGGCTTGTTGGTCGTGAGGATGCTCTGGATGCGCGCCTGCGTCTTCTCCTCACCGAGGAGCGAGAGGAAGACCTCGCGTTCGAGCTCGAGCAGGTAGTCCTCGTGGACCTCGGCGGGGCCGGAGAGCTCGCCGCCGGTCATGACGTAGGCCAGCTTCGAGGCGAGGAAGTGGTCGTACTCGCTGATGTAGTTGCCCTCCTCGAACTGGTAGAGCGCGACCTCGAACTGCCCGCGCCCCGGCTTGCCGAGGACGGGGATGTGCGAGCGCACCGGCGGCGGGAGGTAGCCCTGCTCGCTGAGCCGGATGACTTCGGCTTTGGCGACGTGGAAGCGCCGCGCGTCGTTCATCACAATGATCGCCTCGGGCGGGAGGATGTGCATCTCCTGCGCCATCCGCGCGCTCGTCGCGACGTTCGCCATCGCGATCATCTCGAAGTGCTGCCGGAGGAACGGCTGGATTTCGCTCGGGCGGTCCTGATTCGCCGCCATCTCCGCTGCCTTCGCCGTCATCATCATCGTCCCGCAGCCCGCCGGGATCAGGCCGACGCCGAGCTCGACGAGCCCGATGTACGTCTCCGATGCCGCGACGGGGTGCGGGCACGCCATCGTCATCTCGCAGCCGCCGCCGAGCACGCGCTGGTGCGTCGTCACGACGACCGGCTTCGTGCTGTAGCGGACCTTGAGGATCGTGTCCTGGAAGCCCTTGATGAAGTCGCCGACCTGGTCGAGCTGCCCCATCATCACCGCCATCGCGACCTCGCCGAGGTTCGCGCCGACGGAGAAGTTGCTGCCCTCGTTGCCGATTACCATGCCCCGCAGATCCGGGTCGTTCTCGACTTTGTCGATGGCTTCGGCGAGACCCTGCATGACTTCCTGCCCGAGCGAGTTGGCTTTCGAGCGGAACTCGAAGAGGGCGACGCCATCGCCGAGGTCGAGGAGCGCGGCCTCGCTGTTCTTCCACAGCGTCTTGCCGTCGTCCTTTATGATCGTGGCGAGGCTGATCTCGTCGGCCGGGCGCGGGTCGGCAACGTACTCGCCCTGCCCCGGAATCCAGACGTGGCGCGTGCCGTCTTGCTCTTTGTAGAAGCCCGAGGCTGGCACGTCGGCTACCCAGTCAGGGACCTCGATGCCTTCGGCTTTCAAGTCGTCGCGGACGCGATCGACGCCGAGGGCGTCCCACATCTGGAACGGCCCCATCTCCCAGCCGAAGCCCCACGCGACGGCGCGGTCGAGGTCGGCCGGGCTGTCGGCGATCTCGGGCATCCGGCGGGCGCTGTAGCCGAAGAGGTCGAGCGTGGTCTCGCGGAAGAACTGGCCGACGCGGCCGTCGTCTTCGTAGAGCTTCGGCAGCCGATCGGCGAGCTTGCCGCCCTTGAACGCGGAGATATCGAGCGCCGACTCGGTCGGGTCCTCGTACTCCATCGTCCGCATGTTGACGGACTTGATCGTCTTGCCCTCCTTCTTGTAGAACCCGGCCTTCGACTTCGCGCCGAGATTCCCGGCCTCGACGAGCTTGTTCAGCACCTCGGGGACCTGGAACGCCTCGCGACTCTCGTCGTCGGGGACGGCGTCGTAGAGGTTCTGGGCGACGTGGCGGAGCGTGTCGAGCCCGACGACATCGGCCGTGCGGAACGTCGCGCTCTTCGGGTGGCCGATGAGCTGGCCCGTGAGCTCGTCGATCTCCTCGATCGAGTAGTCGCCCTCGGTCGCCTGCCGGAGCGCCTGCATCATGGCGTAGACGCCGATCCGGTTGCCGATGAAGTTCGGCGTGTCCTTCGCCACGACGACGCCTTTGCCGAGGTGAACGCGGGCGAAGTGCGCCACGCGCTCGACGACGGCCGGGGCGGTGTCCGGCGTCGGGATCATCTCGAACAGCTTGAGATAGCGCGGCGGGTTGAAGAAGTGGGTCCCGAGAAAGCGGCGCTTGAAGTCGTCGCTTCGGCCCTCGGCGATCTCGTTGATCGGAAGGCCGGAGGTGTTCGTCGAGATCACGGCGGTGTCCGAGGCGTGCTCCTCGATCCGGGCCATCACCGACTGCTTGATGTCCATCCGCTCGACCACGACCTCGATGATCCAATCGACATCTGCGATCTTGTCGAAGTCGTCGTCGAAGTTTCCGAGCGTGACACGCTTCTGCGTCGCGTCGGTGAAGAACGGCGCCGGGTTCATCTTCGTCGCGTCCTTGAACGCCTTCTCAACGATGCTATTCGGCTTTCCCTCTTTGCCGATCGACTCGGGCGTGACGTCGAGGAGGAGAACGTGGAGGCCGGCGTTCGCGAGGTGGGCCGCGATCTGCGAGCCCATCACGCCCGCGCCGAGCACGGCGGCGGTGCGGAACGGGCGGGGGCTGACGACGTGCGCCTGCTTTCCGTTCGCGGTGGTCTGGGTCAAGGTTTCCATGATGGCTAGGGTATCAGGATGAACGTAGGGGCGACCGGCCGGTCGCCCGTACAGGTGGATTCAAACGAAGGCGCCGACGCCAGTCACGGCGCGGCCGACAATGAGGGAGTTGATCTCGTTCGTGCCCTCGTAGGAGTAGATGGCTTCGGTGTCGGAGAAGTAGCGGGCGACGTGGTATTCGAGCAGGATGCCGTTGCCGCCGTGGAGATCGCGGGCGAGGGCGACCGTCTCGCGGCAGCGCGCGGCCGTGTACACCTTCGCGAGCGAGGCCTGCGCGTCCGTCATCCGGCCCTGATCCTGCAAGCGCGAGAGGCGGAGGCACATCGTCTGCATCGCCGTCACGTTCCCGAGCATGTCGACGAGCTTGTCCTGGATGAGTTGGAAGTGGTCGATGGAGCGGCCGAATTGCCGCCGCTCACGGGCGTACTTCACGGAGCGCTCGTAGGCCCCCATCGCACAACCGACGGCCTGCCACGCCACGCCCGCCCGCGTCAGCCGCAGGACTTCGGCCACGTCGCGGAACGAGTCGCACTTCTGCAGCCGGTCGCTCTCCGGCACGCGGCAGTCGGTGAGCGTGATGAGGCCGTTCTCGACGGCGCGGAGGGCGATCTTGCCCTGGATCTTCTCGACCGCGTAGCCGGGGTTCTCCTTCGCGCGGACGATGAAGCCCTTCACGTCGCCGCTCTCTTCCTCGCGCGCCCAGATCACGACGAGGTCGGCGAAGGTGGCATTCCCGATCCACTTCTTCTGGCCGTTGAGCACCCATTCGTCGCCCTCGCGGCGGCACGTCGTCGTGAGCCCGCCAGAGACGGCGGAGCCGACGTGGGGCTCGGTCAGCCCGAAGGCGCCGATCACGTCCATGTTGCGCATCTTCGGGAGCCACTCCGCCTTCTGCTCCTCCCCGCCGCAGACCAGTAGCGACTGCATGGCGAGGCCGGCGTGGACGCCGAAGAACGTCGCCGTCGAGACGTCGACGCGGGCCATCTCCATCGTCACGATGCCTTCAAGCATCGAGCCGTTGGACTCCCGCGTGTTGAGGTCCTCGCCGTAGATCAGCGTCGGCAGGTCGAGCTTTCGCAGGCCGTCGCGGAGGAGGTCGATCGGCGTTTCGTCACGGCTCCAGTACTCGTTGATGACGGGCTGGACCTCGTCCTCCATGAAAGCGCGGACGCCCTTCATCACACGGCACTCGTCGGGTTCGAGGAGGCCCTCGATGTCGTAGAAGTCGCCGTTGATCTCGGGGCGCTCCCGCTGCTTCCCGTTCTGGCCGCCCATCATCTTCTTCATCTGCGCGAGCATCGCCTCGTCCATCTGCGACACCATGCCGATGAGTTCGCCGAGGTCCACTTTCTCAGCGAGTTTGGCAACCTTCGCCATGTCGACGTTCTGGACGAGCTTCATCAGTTCGCCCATCTGGGCGAAGTCCATCGGAGGGGTGTCGGAGTCGGTAGCCATGAGGGGCGGGGGCAGATGAGGAGAGGGGTCCGGGTTATATCCGACCGAAGCGGGGCGGGTCCGGGCACGAGATGACTTAACGCGCTTAACGGCGTTAAGTGCCGAGCAAAAGAAGAGCGCGTGAGGCGACGGCCCCACGCGCTCCGGTTTCCTCAGGCGACCGCGACGCTCTCGTGCTTGTCCGCGACGTCGGCTTTGTACATCCGCTCGATGTCGTCGTTGTACGCCTTGCTCACGGCCGAGCGCTTCACCTTCATCGTCGGCGTCAGCAGCTCGTTCTCGACCGTCATAAGGTCCGAGATCAGCTTGAACCGCTTGATCTGGCTCCAGTGATCGGCCCCCTGGTTCGCCTCCTTCACGAGGCTCTCGTACTTGGCGAGCACGTCGGGGTGCTTGAGGAGCGCGTCGTCGGACATCGAGCCGACCCCTTTGTCCTCGGCCCAGCCCCGCAGCACCTCAGTGCTGGGGAAGATCAGGGCCGAGCAGAACTTGTGCCCGCTGCCGACGACTACGGCCTGCTCGATGAGCGGGTCTTCCATCAGCGCGTTCTCGAGCGGCGACGGGATGACGTACTTGCCCGTCGAGAGCTTGAAGAGGGCCTTCTTGCGGTCGGTGATCTTGAGGAATCCTTCGGGTGTGAACTCGCCGATGTCGCCGGTGTGGAACCAGTTGTCGGCGTCCATCACCTCTTCGGTCTTGTCGTCGGCTTTGTAGTAGCCCTTCATGATGTGCGGCCCGCGCGAGAGGATCTCGCCGTCCTCGGCGATGGCGACTTCGACGCCGGGGATCGGCTGGCCGACGGCGCCGGCGCGGTTGGCGTCGAGCCGGTTCATCGTGATGACGGGGCTCGTCTCGGTGAGGCCGTAGCCCTGCACGACGGGCACGCCGAAGGCGTTGAACGAGGCCGCGAGGTCGGCCCGGAGCGCGGCCCCGCCGACGGCGACGGTCTTGACGCGCGTGAGCCCGAGCTTCTCGCGGAGCTTGGAGTAGACGAGCTTGTCGGCGAGCGCGAACTTGATCGGGCTGAGACCACCCTTCGGCTTGCTGAGGTCGTAGTCGCCGGCGAGGTCGAGCGCCCACGTCCCGATCTTCTTCTTCACGCCGTCGCTGTCGCGGACGCCGAGGAGGACCTTGTCGTAGACCTTTTCGAGCACGCGCGGGACCGTCGCGAAGAACGTCGGCTTGAGTTCGGCGAGGTGGCCGACGAGGAGGTCGGGGTTCGAGAAGTAGATCGAGTGCCCGTACGCGATGTGGGCGATCGTGAGCATCCGCGCGAAGATGTGCGTCGCCGGCAGGAACGTCACGACGACCTCTTCCTGGTGCTTGAGGGCGCCGAGCGCCTGGAGCGCCCCGAGCACGTTCGACGAGACGTTCTCGTGCGTCAGCATCACGCCTTTCGGCAACCCGGTCGTGCCCGAGGTGTAGATGAGCGTCGTGAGGTCGTGCGCCCCGACCTTGCTGCGGAGCTCGGCGAGCTCGCCGGGGTTCTCTTTTTTCCGATCCCGGCCGAGCGCGCGGAGCTCGTCGAGCGTGAAGAGGCGGACGCCGTCGGGCATGGCGATGGAGCCGGCGTTCCCCTCCGCGAGGATGACGGTCTTCACCGACGGGACGCGCGGCAGCCACTTCGCGAGTTGCGCCAGCATCGTCGGGTTCGAGACGAACATCGCCTTCGCCTCGGCGTGCTCGGTGACGTAGACGAGGTTGTCCTCGGCGTACGTCGTGTAGAGCGGAGCGTTAACGATGCCCGCGATGAGGCAGCTGAAGTCGGCGAGGGCGAAGTACATGTCGCTGTCCATGAAGAACGCGGCGTGGTCGCCCCGCTCCAGCCCGGCTTCGAGCAGGCCGAGCGCGACTTCGTCGGCGGCGTCGCGGAAGTCGTTGTTGGACATCGTCGTCCACCCGCCCCCATCGCGCGGCTGGTTAAACGCCGTCGGGTTCGGGTATTTCTCGACCACCTCGTCGAGCATCTCGACGAGCGTTTTGCCGAGGATGGGGTCTCCGAGTTGCGGCGGGGCCGTGTGAATTTGGAGCGGCATGGGAGTGGGGGTTGAAGGTGGCGGAGGGGGCGGCGGGCGGAGTCTGCGGGCGGGGTCGTAGGATACGAATCGGAAGCGCTTACGAAGATACGAACGGGGCAGCCGCCCCTTTTAGCCGTCTACGTGCGGGAGTGCGCCCGCGTGGAAGCGGAAGCCGACGATCGCGTGGCGGACGACGGCTTCGACGAACACGTCGCGCTCGATGCGGACGTCCACGCGGCGCGCGAGCAGGAGGCCGACGGCGCCGTGGAGCGCGGCCCACAGCACGCTCGCCGCGACAGCCGCGTCCTCGACGTCGAGTTGCCCAGCGTCGGCGCCTTCGCGTAGCGTCTCGGTGAACACCTCGAGGTTGCGGCGGGCGCGGCGGTACTTCTCGGCCGGGTAGCGCGACATCCGCTCCGGGTGCAGCATGAACATGATCTCGTAGTACTCGGGGTTGTCGAGCCCAAACTCGACGTAGCGGCGGCTGAGCGTTTCGAGCCGCTCCACAGCATCGGCGTGGGCGTCGGCGACGTGCTGGAACGCCTCGTTGAGCCGCGCGAAACCCTCATCGATGAGGCCGTGGAAGAGCGCGTCCTTGTTCTCGAAGTGGAGGTAGATGCTCGTCGCGCTGCACCCGACGGCGCGCGCGATCTTCCGCATCGAGAGGGTGTGGTACCCCTCCTCCACGAGGAGGTGGCGCGTCTGGTCGAGGATGGCGCGGCGGAGGTCCGTGCCGCCGGTGCGAGGATCGGGCATAGGCTAGAGAGTTAACACTGTTAGGTACTCCAATTCCTACCGCTTTGTCAAGATCCGATGGCGCCGATCTGTCGGCGACACCCAATTCGTCCAGCGCAACGATGCCCCCGCCAGCGCGACCACGCAGCATTCCCCCCAATCGCACCCGGAGACGGGGTGCCGACCCGGCCAGGGCGCAAGGCCTTGCGCCCCTACGGCGCGGAGCGTGACGGGCGGGGTAAGTTGTCGGCCTCCTTCGAATCCCCCAATCACCCAATCCCCCATGCCCTCGCTCCCCGCCGACGCGGTCCCCGACCTCCCGTCCGTCGCCCGCCGCTTCGTCCGCTACGTGCAGATCGATACGCAGTCCGACCCCGACGCCGAGACGACCCCCTCGACAGAGAAGCAGAAGGACCTCAGCCGCCTCCTCGCCGATGAGCTCTGCGCGCTCGGCATCGACGCGGCGATGGACGCCTTCGGCTACGTCTATGCGACGTTGCCTTCGACGCTCGCCGACGCTTCACGGATGCCGACCCTCGGTCTCGTCGCTCACGTCGATACGTCGCCGGACGAGCCGGGCACCGACGTGCGCCCCTTCGTCCACACCGACTATCAGGGCGACGTGATCGCGTTCCCCGGCGACGCGTCCGTCACGCTCGACCCCGCGCGGCAACCCGCCCTCCTCGACCACCTCGGCCACGACCTGATCACGAGCGACGGCACGACGCTCCTCGGCTCCGACGACAAAGCCGGCGTCGCCGTCCTCATGCAACTCGTCGAAGATCTGCTCGATGACGACGCGCCGCGTCCCGAGGTCCGCCTGCTGTTCACCGTCGACGAAGAGATCGGCCGCGGCGTCGACAAGCTCGACCGCGAGCGCTTCGGGGCTGGCGTGGCATACACCGTCGACGGCGGCGGCGTGGGCGGGATTTACGCCGAGACCTTCAACGCGGCCGAGGCGACGGTGACGGTCGAGGGCGTGACCGTCCACCCCGGCTACGCACACGGCGTGATGGCGAACGCCGTCCGCATCCTCGCCGAAATCGTCGCCACGCTCCCTGCCGACGAAGCGCCGGAGACGACGGAAGGCCGCGCAGGCTACGTCCACCCGCACACGATCACGCACGGCGAAACCGGCCACGCCGCCGCCAAGATTCTGCTACGCGACTTCGAGACCGAGGGCATGGAACGCCGCAAAGCGCTCGTTCACCGCCTCGCCGACGAGGCCGCCGCGCGCCATCCGCGCGCCCGCATCGGCGTCGAGATCCGCGACAGCTACCAGAACATGCTGCGCTACATCGAGGCGTCGGACCCGCGCACGGTCACGTTCGCCGAGGCCGCGGCGCGCACGCTCGGGATCGAGCCCGAACTCCGCCTTGTGCGCGGCGGCACCGATGGCGCGCGGCTCTCCGAGTTGGGCATCCCCACGCCGAATCTGTTCACCGGCGGCCACGACTTCCACAGCCGCTTCGAATGGAACACCGTGCAAAACCTCGAGACGTCGCTCGCGTTCGTCAAGACGCTCGTCCGGCACTGGGGCGAGCACGGCGGCGCATAGCCTCCGCTCCCCTACCCAAGCTCTCCGACATGGCACCCTCTCCCTCCGACCCGCGCCGCACCCGCTCGCGCCTCTTCGTCATCGCGTTCGTCGTCCTCGTCATCGCCCTGTCCGTGTGGGCGACGACGCTGATCATTTCAGGCCGGCAGGACGCCGAGTTCCAAGAGCAACTCGAAGAGCTGCGCGAGGAGGGCCGGTAGCACCTAGAGCAGGGTTCTGGATGATGTAAGTTGGGGCGACCCCAACTCCTCGCTCATGCGCGCCTTCTCGCTCGACCTCCGCCAACGCGTCCTCGACGCCGCCCTCCGCGGCGACCACACCGAACGAGCCGTCGCCGCCGCCTT